>JACZSB010000005.1 GCA_022574435.1 Fidelibacterota bacterium | reverse complement strand
TGTCGGCCCCGTTCTCTTCCTCGTCACCTCCATAACCAGTCCCCAGAGCAGTTATTATGGCCTGGATCTCAGTGTTGTTAAGTAGTTTGTCGATCCGGGCCTTCTCCGCATTGATCACTTTGCCCCGCAGCGGCAGGATCGCCTGGAAGCGGCGATCGCGGCCCTGCTTGGCCGAGCCTCCGGCGGAATCGCCCTCCACCAGGTAGAGTTCACAAAATTGCGGGTCCCGGTTGGAACAATCCGCCAGTTTTCCCGGCAGGCTGGCCGAATCCAGGGCCGATTTGCGCCTGATAAGATCCTTGGCTTTGCGGGCCGCCTCCCGGGAGCGAGCGGATAGTTCGGCCTTTTCGATTATTTTCCGCGCCTTGCGCGGGTGACGCTCAAAGAAATCCGACAGGCCCTCCATGATGATTGAATCGCAGATACCCTTGACCTCGCCGTTGCCCAGCTTGGTCTTGGTCTGGCCCTCAAACTGGGGCTCGGCCACCTTCACCGATAGTACCGCCGTCAGCCCTTCGCGCACATCCTCGCCACTCAGGGTAAATGTGATTTTGCCGCCTTTGGACTTCTGAAAAAGGTTGTTGCGTTGGGCATACATGTTTAGCGAGCGGGTCAAGGCCGTCCGGAAGCCGGCCAAATGTGTGCCGCCTTCCACCGTATTGATGCTGTTCACAAAGGTAAAAATGTTCTCGTTATAGCCGTCATTATACTGCAGGGCCAGCTCCACCGGCACTCCATTTTTCTCCCCTTCCATGTAAAGCGGCTCATCGATGATCGGCGTTCTGGATCTATCGATATACTGCACGAACTGTATTAACCCGCCACGATAAAAATGCACCTGCTCGCGCTCCCGCCCGGCACGCTCATCCGTCAAGGTGATTTCCAGGTCTTTGTTCAGGTAGGCGAGCTCCCGCAGGCGCTCATCTACTAATGAAAAGTCAAAGTCGCGCTGCGGGAAAATCTGCGCATCCGGCCTGAATCTAATAATGGTGCCGGTCTTATCTGTTGTGCCGGTCACCTCGATGGGAGAATCAATTTGGCCCAGTTTATAATTCTGAACAAACACTTTGCCGTCCCGGCTAATCTCGGCCTGGCACCACTCCGATAGAGCGTTTACCACCGAAACCCCGACGCCGTGTAAGCCACCGGAAATCTTATACGAGCCCTTGTCGAATTTCCCGCCGGCATGCAGGTAGGTCATCACCAGTTCCAGGGCAGGACGTCCCTCTTCTTTGTGCATTTCCACCGGGATACCACGGCCATCATCCGTAACGGTGCAACTCAGGTCATCGTGCAAGGTCACCTGGATTTTTGTGCAGAAGCCGGCCAGGGCCTCATCGACCGAGTTATCCACCACCTCGTAGATCAGGTGGTGCAGGCCCCGTTTCCCGGTGTCGCCGATGTACATGGCCGGGCGCTTGCGGACCGCTTCAAGTCCTTTTAGGACCGTGATATCATCGGCGCCATAATCCTCGGCGGCGGATTCCCCGCTGGTGGATTCACCGGCTGTTGATTCCTCGGAGGGCCTCTCTATGGGCGGTGCTTCCTCAGTTTCGGGCCTATTCTCGTCGTCCGTTACGCCCAGCGGCTCTTCCGGGCCATTCCCTTCACCGGGACTCGGGGTTTCTTTGGAAAAAAGATTAGAGGTTGTCATTTAAGTTTAAGATCCTTCAAATGATTGCCTTTAAGTCTGTGATTCAAGGCCGCTAGAATTTCATCTTTCTGGAAGGCGATCTCACTGCGCCAGACGGCACTCTTGGCCTGTACAATCAGAACATTGTCCCTTATATCTATGGGACGGCTGTTAGCTGCAATGGCCGGTCCAACGATTTCTTCCCAGAGCAGAAAGGACTTCTGCTGTTCGATGAGCCCCGTCCAGCCCCTTTCTTTCAACGCTTGAGCTATGGCGACAGCTAGGCTGGGCATGCTTCGCCCTCTACCGGCAGTGATATCCGGTTGGGTTTAAATGCCGTCTCCCAGCCCCGGCCAAAGCTGTCAGTGGTGGTGGCGGAGATGATGGTCTGATAAGCATCAGAAAGCTCCTCTATAACCCGGCGCGATCGCTCTGCGTCCAGGGTCGCCGGGAGATCGTCCAGCAGCATAACCGGCGCGGTACCCAAAATGGTCTCCAAGTAACGAGCCTCGGCTATTTTTAGAGCAATGATGAATAGCTTTTGTTCCCCCAAGCTGCCATAGAAGCGTAGGTTATTACCGTCCAGGATGAAACCTATTTTATCGCGATGGGGACCGATGTTCGTGCGGCGTGTTTGGAGATCGGTTTCCACACTACGCTCCATAGCCTCGCGGACGGCGGATGCGTTTTCATATTCCACCGGTATATAATCAATTGAGGCCGATATTTCCGGGCGCTGCTGCGACCAGGCGGAACTGAAAATTGAACAATACTCACCAAAAAAAGCGGCCCTTATTCGCCAGATTGCATGGGCGCTATCAGCAAAGGCTGCATCCCAGATGTTAACCGCCGAATAATCGCGGGCGGTAACCTGCCGCAGGGCAGCGTTGCGCTGCTTTAAAAGTCGCCGATATTTCAATAATTCATTCAGATATTTCTTGTCGGTAACAGCCAGAACCCGGTCGATAAAAGCTCGGCGCAAAGAATCCGGACCGCGGGCCAACTCCAAATCCTCCGGAACCATAATCACCACCGGGAAACGGCCAAGCATCTCTTTCTTGGAACTTAAGGCGATTCCGTCTATTGAGATCTGTTTGCGGCCACCGATCATAAATGTATTTTGCACCAAAATTTTATTATCCTGGTCACTGAGTTGCCCCCGAATTATATAACTTGTGTTGCCGCGCTCAATTAAATGGCGGTCATCGTGAGTGCGAAAACTACGTGTAAGCGAGAGCAGATGAATCGCTTCCAGAATAGTGGTTTTTCCTGCTCCATTGGGACCAATGATTATATTCACGCCCTCCGAAAAAGGGAACCGGCGATCGTGATAACAACGAAAATTGGATAGATATAGCTCTTCCAGTTGCACCGAATACTCTAGAGGGGTCGACCGCTTATTAACCCCAAAGCCATAATAGAGACAATCTGATTAATCATTTAGGCGGATAGGCATCAGCAGCATGGTCAAGTCCTCATTTTCCTCCGCCTGCTCATGATAGAAAATGGCCGCCGAAACGGAGGATTTAAACTCGCCAATTAGTCTATCGCCATCCAGGTGCATGAGTATATCACGCAGGTAATTGGAATTATATCCGATCAGCAGAGGGTCGCCATCATATTCACACGAGAGTTTCTCTCGGGCATTTGAAACCGTTTCTATATCCTCCGTACTTACCTCTAGGCCATCCTGATCTAAGCGAAAAGCGATCTGATGAGTAGTTTTATTTGAAAAAATGCTGACTCGTCGAACGGTGGCCAGCAATTCCTCACGGCTTAATATCACTTTCTTATCGTTGTCCTGAGGGAAAACACTCTCGTAATCTGGAAAACGCTCCTCTATGATTCTAGTATACAGAGCAGTATCCTGGCTCTGAACCATAATATGGTTTTCACCAATATTCAGCGTTACTTCTTCTTCCCCCGTGAGATACGTCCCCAGTATATTAAGAAACTTGACTGGAATGATGTTCTCGCCATGATAATCTCCAGAATCAAAATCTGATTTATTAAATCGAACTAAACGGTGACCATCCGTCGCGACAGCTCTCAGGCCCGATTCAGTGAAGCGGAATAATACGCCCATCAATGAGGGCTTTAATTCGTCCCTGCTGACGGCAAAGGCTGTTTTGGAAATCACAGATGATAGCAGGGCAGCGGAGATAGGCACAGAATGATGCCCATCAATTACCGGCAGGGCCGGGAATTCTTCAGTTGGCTTACCCATGATCGAATAGTTACCAAAGGTTGTAGAAATCTTGAGACGGCGGTCTTCCAACACCTCGATCTGTAATTCTCCCTCAGGCATCTCATTGGTGATGTCCAGCAGTGTTCGATGAGGAACAGCAACACTGCCTTCTCCATCGATGACTGCCTCTAGGTTTATCACCTGTGATATCTCCAGGTCGGTTGCCCGGACACTAAGCTTGCCACCCTCGGTTGACATGAGAACCGAACTTAAAATTGGAAGTGTGGAACGTGAGGGAACAACCCGCCCAAGTTGCTGCAGGGAAGAATGCAATGTCGATCGATCTGAAGTGAATTTCATAGGCCTTCTAGCGTAGTTAGGTCCAGTGCTATTGATCCTGTGGTAACATGTAGTTTATGGGATAATCAATATTACCATTTATCGAGCATATCTTCAAGGAAATACTCCTTGCTGAGAGATGGTTTTAGCGTGGAAGTATTCACATAAAAAAAGCATTAATCTATATTAAACTTAAATAAGTATTATTTATATTAATAAGAGTGTTTATAATGTTGATAACTATTAGATTATAAAAAAATACCCTCGTGAAGAAAGTAGTTGTTACCCTTGCATAGAATGTTAATAAAATGATGATTACGTGGGGTTGTTAGGCTTTGGACCGTGGGGAGATTGGGGTAAAGTGATAAATGTGGATATTATCATAGTTATGAAGGAGTTGCTAAGAGCTACTGTTAGTGCTTAGTCTAAGACGCTTATAAATACATCGTTACGGACATTACTAAGCCAGTTACTTAAATAGTCGGATTGTTTTTCGCGCAGCGCCAGGGCTTCGATTTGAGGGTAATAGTCCTTGAGATTTGGAGAACCGCCCTCTTTAAAGTTGAGAACCTTGAGAATATGAAAACCGTCCTTGGTCTCAAAAGGAGGAGAAACCTGTCCCGGCTGGAGGCCGAATAGGGCTGAGCGGTAGGCTTGGTTGGGAAGCAAAGACAACTCTACCCAACCAATATAGCCTAAGTCGGGAGAATTGCCGAATTCAGAGGAAACGACGGATAAAAGAGAATCGAAAAGCGATGGCCCGGGGTCCAAAATAAAGAAAAAATCACGGACCTTGGACAGGGCCAGCTCCCGGTCTTCAAAAGTGGGATCGACATTAACTAAAATATGACGGACATTAACGCGCTCGCCTTGTTTATCGATGAGCGTGATAATATGGAGCCCAAACTTAGTTTCTACGATTTCGCTGACCTCACCAGGCTTGAGGTTGAAGGCGATTTCCTCGAATTCAGGCACTAATTCACCGCGGCGAACAAATCCGAGCTCCCCGCCGGTCTCCCTTGATGCTTGATCATCTGAGTATTCAGCCGCTAAAAATGAAAAGGTCTCGCCTTGAGCCAGCCGTTCCTGAAACGATTGTATTTTAGAGTAGGCCTGGTCATAAGCCACGGAACCAGCTTTGACAGGTACCAGGATCTGGGTTAATTCATACCGGGGGTCCACCGGCGGTAAGCTGTCCTTATAGGCTTGATAAAAGGTTTCCACCTCGTCGCGGTTAACGGCCAGCCGGCTGATTTTCTCATTTTGATACCGTTCAGCGATGAGCTGGTCTCGCACAACAAACCAATGATCTTGCCGGAAATCTCGGAGTCGCTGACCCATCAACTCCTCGAATTCAGACTCGGAGCCGATCTGGCCAAGAAGATTGCTTATCTGCGCCTCCAAAGCCTGATCCACTTCTTCTGTTGATATCTCGTCAAGACTATCAACCCTGGCCCGGTCCAACAGAATTTTTTGGGTGATCAAGGCATTTAAGGCTTCGGATTGAAACAGTTGGAGCAAATCGGGATTTCGCTGCAGAGCAGTATTATTCTGGAGGGCGGTCATTTGGGCCAGCTGGAGAACGTCACTCTTCAAGATGATTTCGTCGCCCACAATGGCTGCTATGCCGTCAATCTGTTCCTGGGCCCTTAATAAAATCCAGGGGGCCGCGATCAATATGAATAAAAGCTTAATCCAGGTATATTTCAATGTCAAGTTCCTCGCGCAGGCTGTCGAGTACAATGGCGCGGGCGATGGAAAGCCGTTGCTGAAACAGCCGAATAGATATTTGTTTGGAGACTAAATCAATGGGGATGGTATCACCGGCAGTGAAATAATTTTCGACGCGCAGCAGGTGAAAACCGAAATCGGAGGTAATGGGCCCTTGAAAGTCAGGGATGGGATTAGAAAAAATAGCGCTATCGAGATCGGGAATAACACGATCACGATAGATTAGCTGCCGGTCAAAATTATAGTTCCCCAGAAGTGAATCCAAAACAGTAGTCGGCCGGCGTAATCTCTGCAAGACTTCCCGGGCCTCGGCTAGGTGCAGGAACGCCAAATGGGTAACGATGGCTGCATCGGCGCGGAATATAAACTCACCGAGGTGATTGTTATAGTATTTGCGCACATCTTTGAATGATGGGCGAAAGTCACGGTATACCAACGAATCGAGTAGCAGCTGGGAGGCGATCTGGGCCCCCGCCCGGCTCAGCCGCAAGGACAATAGTTCCAGATCGACCATGGAGCCGCTAGAATGAGCGAGTAATACTTGTCGGTCGACCCATTTTTCAGCCGCTTCCCCCAGGGAAGACAGGTGTAATCTACCGTCGATTTGCAATTCGGAGGGAAAAAGGTAATGATTCTCGACCCGCGCCAACGGTTCCTCGAGGTCCTTTTGATGCTGTGAACACCCCAGCCAAAGCACCGTAGCTACCATAACCAGGAAGGGGGCTCGTGGTAATAGCCGGCAGTTAAGCAATTTTTGATGAAACGGAGGGGTCGTGATATATCCTGAAAATATTCATCGAAAAATGTGGAGGGAAAATTAGCAACTTATCCGCTTGCGAGAGCTAAAAATGTGTCCTTGGCCAACTGATAAGCCGACCGGGAATCACCGGCAATAGAAACCGTTAGATTGCCTTGACGGGTATTAGAGAAACGGTAGTGAAGACCCGAGGTCTGCATGGTGCGCTCAATTCGTTGCAGTAAGGCGCCGGAATCAGCCGGCGGGGCAAATTCCAGTAACAAATGCCTATCGGAGGATAGATTAATTGATCGGACACCAAGGCTTACGGCCAACAGGCGCAGCTCCGTTGCCAGCAGCAGGTTTTGCACTTCTTCCGGCGGGGGACCAAAACGATCGTGCAGCTCCGCCGAGAAAGAGCTAATCTCCAGTTCATCGCCTAACGCGACGATGCGGCGATAGAGATTGAGGCGTAAATGGGGATCGGGTATAAATGAATCAGGTATGCGGGCCCCGGGGAAGATACGAATTGTAATATCATCCCTATTTAAGCGCCCAAATGATGAATCAAGGGGGTTTAGGTCTCGCTCTTTGATAACATCCTGAATGATGCGGGTATAGAGATCCAAGCCCAAGGCAGCTACATGCCCACTTTGTTCCAAGCCGAAAATATTGCCGCTCCCGCGTATCTCCAAATCACGGAGCGCAATGGCATAACCAGAGCCCAATGCGCTGTGGCGTTCGATGGTTTTGAGGCGCTTTGACGCCGGGGCCGAAAGCTGGGGGCGCCGGCGGATAAGTAGGTAGGCGTACGCTTGACGATTGGAGCGGCCGACTCGCCCCCGGATCTGATACAATTGTGCCAGTCCCATTCGATGGGAATCGTTGATTAAAACCGTATTGACATTAGGCAAGTCGATGCCGGATTCGATGATACTGGAGCAAACCAGTACCTGGTAATCGCCCCGGGCGAAAGTAAACATTGTTTTTTCCAGCTCTTTTCCCGGCATCTGGCCGTGTGCCAGGCCAAAGGTGACCTCCGGCAGTAAATCCTGTAATTCCCGGTAGAGAGCGTTAATACTTTTCACCTGATTATGCACGAAGTAGACCTGCCCGCCCCTTTGCAGCTCATGTTTAATAGCCCGGCGAATTAGATCGTTATGGAAATATGTCACCGAGGTGATGATAGGAATCCGCTCCCTGGGGGGCGTCTCCAGGCGAGAGATATCGCGAATGCCGGCCAGGGAAAAATGTAAGGTCCGGGGGATGGGCGTGGCGGTCAAGCTAAGAACATCCAGGCTTGATTTTATTGTTGTGATTTTCTCCTTCTGATGGACGCCAAAGCGGTGCTCCTCATCAATTATTAGGAGGGCCAGATTCTTGAAAACAACATCCTTGGAAAGCAGGCGGTGGGTACCGACCAGCAGATCGATTTTACCGGCGGATAATGCCGCCAGGGTTTGACGCTGCTGTTTAGGCGATACGAAGCGCGATAGCAGACCAACCGTAACGGCGAAAGGTTCCAGGCGCGCGCGGAAGGAGATCAGGTGCTGATCGGCCAGGATCGTCGTGGGCACCAGAAACGCCACCTGTCCTCCGCCACGAATAACCTGAAAAGCTGCCCGCAGGGCTACCTCGGTCTTGCCAAAGCCCACGTCACCGCACAGTAGGCGATCCATGGGGCGCGGTTGTTCTAGATCCGCTTTAATCTCCGCCGCCGCCTGCAATTGGTCGGCTGTCTCCTCGTAAGGGAAAGTCTCCTCGAACTCCAACTGCAGATCGTCATCAGCGGGATGCGCTTTACCGGCAGCAAGGGAGCGTTGGGCGTATAGTTGGGCCAGCTGCTCAACGACCTCCTCAGCGGAACGGCGTGTGCGGCGTTTAACCCGCTCCCAGCGGCCGGATTGGAGTGAATCGAGCTCCGGGCTGATCCCCTCGGCCACCGAAAAGGGGAAAACCAGGGAGATCTTATCCGTGGATACATAGACGCGGTCACCGCCTTGATATTCTATCAGCAGGCATTCCTGGTTGGCCTCGCCCACCTTGAGACGGGTCAGGCCCAGGTAACGGCCGATCCCATGATTGACATGGACTATGAGATCACCGGGCTCCAGCGCTTCCACGTGCTGACGTATCTTTGCCAACGAAGAGATCGCTTTTTGGGGCGCCCTCCAGGTATGAGCCGGGCGCCGAAACAATTCGGCGGGAGTTAACAGCAACATTTCAAGAGGGATGGAGGAATAGCCGGCGGGATAGAAACCGGACTCCATCGAGCAGGGCACCGATGAAAGTAACTCCGCAGCCCTGGTGCGGTGAGTGGATTGATCGCTGACAAAAAAGGCCTTAGCGGATGGAGCTTGGCGTCGCAGCTCCCGCCAGCGTTCGGTAAAAATAGTGGGGGACGAATTACGGCTCTCGAAAGGCTCGATGGCCAGTTCAAGGGATTCTGATATATCGGGACAGGCGGTGGACGAAAAATCCCAGTCTTCGTCGCCGGCCTGCTTATAAAGATTCCAGCCTCCGGGGAAAAAGGAGAATAAATCGCTGGTGGCGGATTTATCGTGATTAAGAGCAACAGCCACCGCCGAAGGGAGCTGTCCGGAGCTAATCTGGCTGTGGATGTCAAAGGACCGTATATTCTCCAATTCGTCTCCCATGAAATCCAGTCTGATGGGGGCCGGAACATTCACCGGAAACAGATCGATCACACTGCCGCGCAGGGCATAGGTCCCCGGCTCCGTTACCAGCGACGCGGATTGATAGCCGTGCTCTTCGAGCCAGGCCCGAAGCTGGGACCATTTTGTTTGGCCGGGATCGATATTAAGCAGCCCCCGCTGAAGGTCGCCCGGCGCCGGAAGCCCTTCCTCAAGCAGGGCGAGAGTACAAATGAAGACAGAGACCGGAGCGCCCTGACCCAAATGCGCCCAGGAGTTGAGTCGAAAGAACTCCAGGGGGGAAGAGAAACCAGCGGGGATATCTGATAGTCCTTCATCGGTAGAACAGAATAGCACTCCCTCCAGCCCAAAGGATAAAAAAGTATCGCGCAGGGACAATCCCAGCTCGTTAGTCCGGCAGGCCACAATCTGAGTAGCGGGGGAAGAAGGGAGGAAATGATGCACCAGGAGCGGCAAAAAGGGCGGGGGAATGCCGCCCAAGCGTCGACCGGGAGCCACCCCCAGACGGGTGAAAGCGGCCGACAGGCGTTCAGCCAGAGCTTCTGGGATCACCGGGATGTTTCACGTGAAACATGCCAACGCTTTAGGTGTAGCGCCAGCAGGGCGACGTCGGGGGGGTTCACTCCCGAAATTCGGGCGGCCTGCCCCAGGGTCTCGGGGCGTACCCGGCTAAGTTTCTCCCGGGCTTCCTGGCGCAGGGCGGTGATCCCCGAAAAGTTGAACCGGGGGTCGATGACGGTGTTATCCAGGCGTCGCATGGAGAGCGCTAACGCCTGCTGGCGTTCAATATACCCGGCATATTTAATATCGGTCTCGGCAGTGAACAGATCGGCGGCCGGCAACGCCCGTAACAGGTCGGGTAATTGTTCCCAAACGGTGGCCAGACTCATTTCCGGCTGCTTTAGCAGCTGGGAAAGCCGTCGCCGGTGGCCGTTTCGCCCGTTGCCGCTATCTACCACCAGGGCGTCTTCTGCATTGGGCCACTCGATGGAAGTTTCGCTGCAGACTTTGCGGAAAGTAGCTATGTTTTCTCGCCGTTGATGTAACCGTGCGGCAAAACCCTGATCCAGTAAACCGTAATCTACGCCCTTTGCCGCTAGCCGCAAGTCGGCGTTGTCCGGGCGCAATAGTAATCGGTATTCCGCCCGGGAAGTGAACATGCGATAAGGTTCATCGCTGTCCTTGGTGATCAGGTCGTCGATCAACACCCCCATATAGGCCTCGTCCCGTCGCAGGATTAACGGCTCCCGCCCCAGCACCGCGGCCGCCGCGTTTATGCCGGCCAGCAGCCCTTGGGCCCCGGCTTCCTCGTATCCGGAGGTGCCGTTGATCTGTCCCGCCAGGTACAGACCAGCGATCTCCTTGGTTTCCAGGGTAGCATGCAGCTGGCTGGGTGGGAAGAAATCATATTCGATGGCATAACCGGGCCGCAAAAATTTTACCCGCTCCAAACCGGGCACCTGGCGTATTGCGCTCAGCTGAACTTCTCGGGGTAAACTAGTGGAAAAACCGTTAACGTAGATCTGGTTGGCGTCCCGCCATTCCGGTTCTAAAAATAGTTGGTGGCGGTTGCGCTGTGCGAATCGTACCACCTTATCCTCAATGCTGGGACAGTACCGCGGCCCAATGGCCTTTATAATTCCTGAATATAGCGGTGATTGGTCCAGATTTTCTGAAATGATGGCATGCACAGCATCATTCGTGTAGGCCAGGTGGCAGGCTATATCCGGCGGATTGAACGGCAATGGGGTGCGGAATGAAAACGGTTGAGGCTGTGGATCGCCATGAATCTCGGTTAAAGCCCCCCAATCGATGGAATCACGCTGTAACCGGGGTGGGGTGCCGGTCTTGAGTCGGCCGGTTCGAAAACCAAAGGCCCTAAGGGACTCGGTGATGCCACCAGCCGGCTTTTCACCAAGGCGCCCTGCCCGGAAATTTGTCAGGCCGAGATGAATTTTACCATTCAGGAAAGTGCCGCAGGTAAGGATTGCCGTTTGGGTTGAAACCTGGAGAGTACGGTCTATTACCACGGTCCGCAGCATTCCTTGGCGTACTTTGATCCCGGTCAACTCTCCAGCGATTGTCGTGAGATTCTCCTGCTTCGCAACTGTTCGTCGCATCTGCCGGGCGTATCGCCGCTTATCTATCTGGGCCCGCGGGCTCCAGACGGCCCGTCCCTTGCTGGTGTTCAAGGTCTTGAATTGGATCCCGGTCTGGTCGGTGCAGAGCCCCATTTCGCCCCCCAAAGCGTCAATCTCCCTGGCCAAGTGCCCCTTTGCCAGTCCACCGATGGCGGGATTGCAGGATGTGCGCCCTATGGCTGCCGGGTCCATAGTAACCAGTAAGGTATTACACCCCATCCGGGCGCAGGCCAGGGCGGCTTCAATGCCGGCGTGACCGCCACCGGCCACCACCACATCCCATTTTCTATCGTCAATTCGTTGGTCGGCCGGCTTCATTTGCCCACGCAGAAATCCCTGAAGATCGCCTCAAAAACATCCTCATTGCTGGTCTCCCCGATAATTGCGGCCAGCTCTTCAGCGGCATAGCGTACCTCGGCGCTGATAATATCCATACCCTGTCCCGATTTTACCAATTCCCGCACTCCCTCCAGTTGCGCCACCGCCTTTTCCAATCCTTCAGCCTGGCGGGCCGAAGTGACCACAATGCTGCTTTGATCGGGTATTAAATCTTCCAGTGCGGCCTGTATGGCCGTGGTAAGCCCATCTAGTCCGTTGTCCCGAATTACCGAAGTAGTAACCTGACCGTTCAGCTCGTCCCCGGTCGCTAGCTGGTCTACCTTCGATTTTACGTAAATAATTGTTTTTCGTGTATCTATCTCCAATTCGCTCCCTTTGGAAACAGGATCAATGGGATCAAGCAGCAACACCAGGTCCGCCGATTCCAACTGTTGCCGACTCTTGGCAATGCTCAGCTGCTCGAGGGCATCTTCGCTACTCCGCAGCCCGGCCGTATCAACCAGGCAGACCGGAAAACCGCTAATATCCAGCCAGGCCTCCAGGCTGTCCCGGGTAGTGCCGGGTATTTGGGTCACCAGAGCCCGTTCCTGCCCAGCCAAGGCATTGAAAATACTGGATTTTCCAGCATTGGGTTCGCCGGTTATCACTACCCGCACCCCTTCCCGGATCATACGGCCGTAGGGCGCCGTTTCCTGCAATCGGTGCAAGCGCTCCAGGATCTCCTTTAATTGACCGGAAATTTCATTGCGCGTCAGGTAGTCGATCTCAGCCTCGTTGAAATCAAGTTCGTGCTCTAGAATCGCCAGCAATGATAGCAAATTAGTCCGTATAGATGCGATTTCCCGCGATAAATGTCCCTCCAGGTTTTGAAAAGCCACCTGCTGCGATCGCCGGCTCAAACTGCTTATAATCTCATTTAGCGCCTCGGCCTCGGCCAGATCCAGTTTGCCGTTGATAAAGGCCCGCTGAGTGAATTCACCAGGTAACGCTTGCCGGGCGCCCAGCTTTAACAGCAGCCGGATTACCCTGCTGGGGGTTATCACGCCGCCGTGTGTGCTGAATTCCACCATATCTTCGCCGGTAAATGACGCCGGTTGCTGGAAATAGGTCACCAATGCTTGATCAATCGCTTCTTTGTCTTGCGGGGAGATGATGCGGGTTAAGAAACTGTGGCGCGGCTGTTTTGCCAGCTTCGCGGCGCATATTTTTTGCGCCAGCTCCAGGGCTCTGTTTCCGCTTAGCCGGACGATTGCCACTCCGCCTCGCCCAGGGGGCGTTGCCAGGGCCACAATAGTGTCCTCAATGTAGCCGCTGCTGCCGCTGCTGTTATCGCTGGCGGGCTCTAAGGCTGTATCGTGGGGCGAAGTGTTCTGTTCTGGAGCCATGGTGCTGCTTGGTCCATTCACCGTCCGGAGCCGTATCCGAGCTCGTCACCCCTTAGTCTTGGCTGGGGCAGCAATCGGGGCGGCCAGGTGCTTGCGGATGCTGCGTTGCTGGAGTATAGCCAGGAAATTGGAAAAAGCATAGTAAAGATTCAGCCCGCTGGGGAACTGGTTAAAAATCAGGAAGAAGAAGATACTCATCATGTACATCATCGGCTTTTGCTGCGGATTTGACGCGGCGCCACTGAGCTTCTGCTGCAAAAACATGGTAATGCCCATGATTAGCGCTAATACGGTCACACCTTGCCCATAGAGCGGCAGGCTGAAGGGCAGGTTGAAAATCACGTCAGGCGACGACAGATCCGTGATCCACCAGATAAACGGTTGGCCACGCAACTCAATGGTGGTCCGGAACACAATAAACAGAGCCCACAGCAGCGGCATCTGGATCAGGATGGGCAGGCAGCCCCCCAGGGGGTTTACCCCTTCCCGCTTCCAGAGAGCCATCATCTCCTGGTTCAGCTTTTGAGCATTGCCCTTGTATTTCTCCTGTAACTCCTTCACCCGGGGCTGGACCAGCTGCATCTTTTGAGTCGAGGTGAAACTCTTTTTGGTAAGTGGGTTGGTAACGACGCGGATAACGATGGCAAATATAATTAAGACCACGCCGTAGTTTGGGATCACCTCATGAAGATAAACCAAGCTGTACAAAACCAGTTTGCTGATGGGCCGGATGAGGGAGAAGCCAAGGTTCATTATCTGCTCCAGGCCCACCTCCAGATCAGAGATGATAAAATAGGATAGTGGCCCCAGATAGAGATTCAACTTGACGGGACTTCCGGCATCGTAGCCCAGGGCCATCGAATAGCTGGTTAGATTGCCGTTGCTGCCGCTGTTATTGTTGCCGTCATGCGTCCAGGGACGACTAACTGCGGATAGAGACCCAAAAGTGGCGGGTTGGTTCCGGTCGGCGATCAAGGCTGCGGTGAAATACTTGTTCCGTAGAGCCACCCAATCAGTGCTGCCCTTCAGGGTCCGCCGGCGCACCAGCCCCTTGCGGGCGCTACCCTGGTCCTCCAGTTCTCCACCCTGATAGACGTACACTTTACCGTAGGTCTCATCTTCATTTAATAATTGCTCCGCCGGCGGCAGTCCGTCCGGCCAGCGAACCTCGAAATTGTTGATGCCCAGCTCCAACCCGGGGTCGCGCCAGGCGATTTCCAGCGGTATAATATAGCTATCACCCTGAAAGGTAAGCTTCTTGGTAACAACCGCGCCCGAGGGGAAGGTCCGGCGGAACTCCATCGACACGGTACCATCGCTCAGGTGGATGGTATTCAAACTGGGGAACACTATGGCCTCGAAGTTTTCCCGCAGGTAGACCGAGTCTCCCTCCAGATTAACATAGGCCAATTCCAGGCTGATTGCGCCGTGGCTATCATCGATTAACTGTACCGGGCCGTCCGTTCTACGGTTGGAATGGCCCTTAAGTTCGAAAGACGTAATACTTCCGCCCCCACGGGAGGATATGACCGCACGATAGAGTTCAGTTTCGATGACCACGGTGCGCTCCGGCCATCGGGGCTGTTTCTCGGGCTCCGCCTGGCGAGCCGGCGCCATAGCTGCTCGGGTATCAAAGCTGCCTTCCGGTATAATGGTAGGCGCCAATAACGGTTCCTCAGACGCAGACCATTCCTCAATCTGCTCCTGGGTCCTGGCTGGCGGGCCCCCAAGATATTCCAGATATTTAGGAGTTAGGATCAGTACCAGGGCGATCAGGGCGAAAGCCAGAAAGGCGCGGGCGGAATCAGGCATAATCAGGCCGGATCATGAGCGCTGTGTTTTGAATAAGGATGACAGCGCAATATTCGTTGCACAGCCCTACCGCTGCCGCCCAGTAGGCCGTATTTACGCAGGGCGTCGATAGCATACTGTGAACAGCTTGGTTCATAGCGGCAAGCTCCGGGAAAGAGCAAGGACAGGGAGTTCTGGTACAACCGGATTAGCAACACAAGTGCTGCAATCGCTACCCGGCGACTGCTTTTAGCGATGGCGGTCAATAATTTCATCGAATAACAGCTGGATTTCTTGGTACCCGGCCGGCCCCTTTCCAGGGCGTACGGCCACTAAGATATCTACCCCCGGCAATTGCTGGCGGCGCTGGCGAAATACGGCCCGCACCTGCCGTTTAAATCTGTTTCTGACACTGCTGCCTCCATATTTCCGGCCCACTGCGATTCCTAGTCGCGATCGTTCCCCTGCCATTACGCGCGCGCTTACCTTGGGCTGAACCACGAGCTTACCATGGTGGTAGAGGCGATCGATTTCCAGCTTCTTAGTTAATCGGTACTTGCGCGGAAGGGTCTGCTTCAATAAAAATCAGGCGGAGAGAACTTTCCGGCCTTTCGCACGCCGCCGGGCCAGGACGGACCTTCCGGATTTAGTGCCCATCCGAGCGAAAAAACCGTGTCTGTTTTTACGTTTTCTATTGCTATTGCGTTTTCTTACTTTCATTTCCTCTTCCTGAGATCGGCCCCGAATTTACCCCCGCAGTTTTATTCCGCGAAAGGTGTAATTAGCCGAATAGTCATTCTGTAGCCTTTTCACCGGCCGTTTTCATCAGGCCAGCGGGAGGTAACCACCGTCTTGATACCACCACGGGCGTTGAAATCGGCCACAACCTCGATCATCCTGGGTCGTAAAAGTTCCTTTAGATCGTCTAAAATACGATTGTTGACCGCTTCCTGGAATATTCCCAGATCACGGTAGTTTAATATGTAGTATTTTAGTGATTTGAGTTCGACTATCTTTTTGTCGGGGATATATCGGATCCGAATCGTGCCAAAATCTGGCAGGCCCGTCCGGGGACAGACGCAGGTAAACTCCGGCACCGCTATTTCAACCGTGTAATCCCTTCCCGGACTGGGATTTGGCGCCGCTTCCAGCTCGTTCCATTTTTTATTGGTCACTCGGGCCTCATTTTCGTTAATGCTGTACGGTAAGGCGAGTAAATGTTATCTCCTGCCCGGCACGTAAGCGTATTAGATAAACTCCGCTAGCGACCCTTCGCCCTCGATAATCGATCCCGTCCCACCTCACGGAGCCTGGGTCCGGCTCCTGCAGACCGTGCCGGTAAAGGTTGATTACGTGCTGCCCCAGTAAGTTGTAAACATCCACCTGCACCGAAGTCTCGGTGGCCAACGTCCAGTTGACGAAGGTGTTTGAGTTGTGGTTGAGATCAAAGGGATTAGGATAGACCAGCAATGTTATTTGCTCGGTTATGCCCGGCGAATTTCCTCCTGTGGGCGCGGAATCACCAGGAGTGTACTTCAGTGCCGCAAGCAGGTCGACTACTCCCCACCCAAGGTAATTGTCAGGCTTATCGGACTGACTGGCTGTTGCCGTTAATGCTTCCCGAACCTGGTCTGGCCGCCACTGGGGATGGGCTTCTAAAAGCAGGGCCACGCAACCCGCTATCAACGGTGCGGCAAAAGAGGTACCGCTGCCGGTAGTGTAGATATCGGAGCCACTGGGTGAGGCCGAATATACACCGATCCCCGGGGCCGCCACCTCAGGCTTGATTCGTCCGTCGGCGGTGGGGCCCATGCTCGAAAATGAGGCCACTACCCCCTTGGCATCAATTGCACCCACGGTGATAATACTGTCGGCGTCGGCGGGAGCCATGATATGGCCACCCCAGCCCTGTTTGCCGCCACTGCCACGTTCATTCCCCGCTGCAGTGACGACCACCATTCCCAATTGGGTGGCGATTGATACGGCTCTAGTGGTAATGGCTGTCTGGCCGTCCATCTGTTCATACTCATACCAGGCGTTGTAGCCCAGCGAGCTCGAGACAATATCGGCGCCCAGCATTTCGCCCCATTCGAGAGCCGCCACAAAATTATCCTCCTCGACTTCTAACTCATAGGCTACGGATTCAGTCTTCGCCAGTAAGAAATCACAGCCGTAGGCTGGTCCGATAAGTTTTCCCGGCGCGTATCCCCCCAACACGCTATAAGTCATTGAGCCATGGTTATGCTGACCGATTTTAATTTCTTCCGCCGTTTCATTGGCTGTCTCGCCGTCATCATTGATGAAATCATACTCCCCAAGTATTCTTTCCTGGTTTATAGCTTCATGCGAATTCATAAATCCAGTGTCCAACATCAATACCAGGGTGCCGGCACCACTGTATCCCAGGTCATGTACGTCGTTAACCCCTAATACTTCAGACTGCCAGCCGCTAGCACCGTAGTCAATACCTCCCGTTTTCCTTGCGTAGTCTCTTTCAATTCTAATATTTATGTTATCATGTTGTGTGTTCGGCTGGCGGAGTTGCCTGACCGGTGCGATATAGATTATAAAAGGTAATTCACGTATCTCTTCCAGCTGTTTGATTGTGGCACTGATGCTAATGGCGTTGAACCAATGACTCACCCTCCTTACGTGGACTCCGTAACCTTGTATCCGTTGTAAATAATCGAGAGACACAGGCATGTCAAGTGCATCAATTGTGGATTGGGTGGCTGTAGCGCGCCTAAGACGCCGCACTATAGTTCTATTGGGTTTTGGAAATGAATATTCTTTAATAGCTAATGATATTGGCTTACTATCCAGAAATAACCAAGCAAGAATTTCTCCATCTAACCTACGTCCGATTTCAACTAGGTGCTCTGACACAGGTGCCTCTGCCGTTACCATGCTAGATATCGCCATAATGGTGATTATTGCATGGATAACGCTCCAATAACCTGCCGATCGAACACTTTTACTGCCAAACTTTGAGGAATTCATAATAAATAGGCCCAAATCGTGCCTCTAAGGCTCTCTAACTTGCATTTCCCTGTGAAAAGATGAGACTATCACTCCCTAGTCCAAATTGTGTCGGGTTAGTGTTGAAAATAAAGGTAGACATGTAGCTGTTCGAGGCCCCAATTAGCCTTATCCGTGTGAATTATCAACCGTCATAATCGAAATCGAATGGCATACCGGCCTTTATAGGCTGCACCGGGTACGGTATTCAGGAGATTCGATAGATAGACGGGAAGCATATAATATTTATGATCCGTATGTTGTTAGTCTATTCTGAAGGCCGTGTAATTTGGTTATGCCGCGTACGATTATTAATGATCAGTTGACCATAAGGCAGTAGAAAAGCAATTCATCATAATCAAGCACATGCTTGAAGACGAAGCTTCCATTGACTGAATTCTGGTAAATCATATGCAATTGCAACCTACGAATTTATAGTACCTTAAGAAGGCCAGATCCATTAAATCCCGGATGTTTGAAGTTTCCAACACAATTTATTTCTTATACCGGCAGCGAAGAAACTTTAACTTGATTGCCGTATTCGCATCAACCACCGTGCATGTAGGAATCTAGGTAAAGTGGAACGGCAAAGAAACAAAAAACAGCTAGTGCTGACGAAATATTTTTATGATTTGCTGGGGAAAAAGGATCAGGATGTGATTTCAACAGGTGAAGCAATAGTATTTCATGGAAGCGATCATGCAAGGTGGGCTAATAAATTAGAGCAAATTCGGGATCAGGGGATCACAGGCGTTCGCATATTTGACCTGGCGATCCTGGAGGGGGATAGAACCTGGGCCTTTGTGGAGGATAGTATAAACAGGTCGGGGAGCAATCCATTAAGGCAACTAAGTGAATTGGGGACAAGCAGATTTATAGATGTGGGCCATTTGTACACTGTGCCGGGGGGCAAGGCAGGTATAACAGTTATATCCCTGGGAGCGCGCTTTGAGGAGGCAAGGGGAAAGAAAAAGGCGCTTTGCGGACATGTGCATAACGCGGCGATCATCGCCTATGCAATGGGTTTTGAAGTAACGGCCGTAGTCGTTACAGCGGGGCACTTAATGCGATTTGGCTTTGAAGAAATTAAGAGTCTATGCTGAAAAAATGAGCTGTAGCCTGAAATATATGTGTTCGACGAGGGAAAATAAGATAAGGGATCGATGTTTTTGAGGAGAAAAGAGGAAGGATTGATTAATTAGTGTGAAAATTGCAAAAAAAGCGAGTAGTGGACGCTCAATAATTGATCACCATGGAATTTTTATGAGTCGTGGTAAGAATTTTGCTTAGAAGGGGATATCATCATCATCGGGAGGTTCTTCGCTGATTGACGGGGTATCGGTGGCGGGGGACTCAGCGCTACGGCTGGGACCAAGCAGCGTTATATTGTCGGCTACGATCTCCGTGGTGCGGCGTTCGATTTTATTTCGATCCTCCCAGGTCCTGGTCTGAAGGCGGCCCTCAACATATACCAATTGTCCCTTTTTCACGTAATTGCCTACGAACTCGGCTTGCTTGCTCCATAGGACCACCTTATGCCACTCAGTTGATTTTTGCTCATTGCCTTCGGAGTCGCGGCGCACCTCATTGGTGGCAACGCTGATATTGACGACTGCGGTACCTGATGGTGTATAGCGTGGCTCCGGATCGCCGCCTACATGTCCCACGATGATTACTTTGTTGACGCTACCGCGCTGCATGGTTTCTCCTTTGAAGTGAAGCCTCTTTAAGCTGCCGATAAAATGATTGTTTATTTGCTATGGAACGTAAGGCCAGCGACGGTCTAAAGCAACCCAAACTTGCGGTAGAATAGTTAGATTTTGATTGTCCGCCAGGGACCGGTCAGAAAACGGTGTCGGGTAAAAGCGGCGAAGGCAGCAAGATATATTGCCAGGGCGATCCAGCCTCCCATGATCCCGTACTGATAGTGGAGCGCGGTTACGTAGGTCACTGGCAGGAAAAACAGCCACATGAGCATGAGATCGACTATGGCCGGGTAGCGATTGTCACTTGCGCCCCGCAATGCACCCAGGTGGACCATCCCAATAGCGTCGACGAACTGCACCATTCCCAGTACCACCAACGGTGACACCGCCATCTCGATCAACTCAACTTCGGGTGTGAAAAGGCGTAGGATTATACGAGGTACCGACATAAATAGAATTCCCATGGAACCCATCAGCAGCATACACTGGACGGTTGCCGATTTGGCGGCTTGGGCGGCCGTATCCGGATCCTTACGGCCCAAGCTTTCACTGACCAAAGTCTGGGTTGCGTAAAGAAATCCCATGGCGGGCATAAAGCTGAACGATAATATATTGAAGACGATTTCGGTGGCCGCCAGGGCCATGGTGCTTACCCGGCCCATGATTACCATGAACAGGACGAACCCGATCATTACCCCAAAATTCTGCCAGGCTGCAGGCACCGAAATCTCGATTACCCGGGCCAGTGCTTTCCAATTACCTGGTCCCCTCCAAAGGCCGGGGTAATTCCGTTTTATATCTGCCAGTCGTGAAAAACCGGCATACAGGCCGAGTGCTACCAGCGAGGATAAGGTTGTGGCCAAACCGGCGCCGGGAGCACCCATGGCCGCCAGGCCCCAGTGGCCGAAAATCAAGCCATAATTGAGCACCACGTTCAAACTGTTCGCCAGAAGAGAGACAACCAGGTGAATTCCAGGGCGGCTGATGCCGTTATATAGGGCGTACAGCACGGAACTGGCCATCACCATGCCAAGGCTGAGACTTCGCCATTCCAGATAGGCGCTGCCCATACTGATAACGGCGCTGTCATCGCTGATGAGGGGGAAGAGTCGCTGGGCTACGCTATATGTCAGCAGGCCGATTAGCGTGCCGGCCAAGAGCGAGAATCTAAAAACACTGCGGACTGTCTCACTAACCTGGCCGGGCAATTCCTCTCCCACTCGCCGGGAGATCACCGTCTGTGCCCCGGCCTGGATGGAAGTCAGGAACGCGCTGATGGCGAAAGTGAACATTCCGCCCAGCCCAACAGCAGCCACCGCCGCTGCCCCTAACCGGCCCACCATGGCAATATCGATCAGGCTCATCAGCGTCTGCGACAGGCTGGCCAGCATTATTGGGCCGGCGAGTTGTAGGATCCTGCGTCGCAGCTCCCCGGGCGTTGGGCGGCGCGCTAGCTTTATTGCCGACGTCATTACTCGCCGTTTTCGCTTCGACCGGGACGGATGGTTTTTTTAAGCGATTCCCAACGTGGAAAGAACTGGCCGGTATCAGCGCTGTAAGTCTTATATGCCGTGCCATACCGGGCGATCAGCTGGGCCTCTTCGAGCCTCACTAACCACGCCCATATCAGATGTAAGGGAACAACCGCCAGCAATACCAACCAGCGCCCCAAAGCGAAAGCCATAACTGCTGTGCCGTTCCATAGCACCGCGGCATACATGGGGTGTCGCAATAGGGCGTAGGGCCCGGTCACAACCAGCTGCTCGCCATCGGTGCGGCGATGGTGCAGAGTCCAGTGGGCCCAGATAATCGCCACCAGGGCATCGATCCCGAAAAGGAGGCTGAAAAACCAGCGCCAACCGGGCGCAATATCGAACTCCGGAAGCGCTATCCAGGATTGTAGGTATAGCAATAGCACCCAAAGCGCCACAGATATTGCCGTGCCCAACAATCCGATCGGTACCGCTGGAACAGATCGTCGGTCGCTATTGATCAGGGGATAGTTTCCGCCTCGCGGAACAGTCGCAGCACATCCTGGCTGTGGGTGGTAACATCTACATCGCGGATAATATGGACAATCAGCCCTTCTTCATCGATGAGAAAAGATCGCCGGCTGGCCAGCGGATAGCGTCCCTTCGTGCCGTAGGCTGCCGCCACCTCCTTGGTCAAGTCGCTGAGCAAGGTAAACGGCAGATCGTGCTGCTCGCGGAACTGCTGATGGGATTCAGAGTCGTCGTAGCTGATGCCCAGGATGATAATATCAGCCGCCTGGAAATCGCCGTAGGAATCCCTTAGGCCGCAAGCTTCTTTGGTACAGCCGGGAGTGTTGTCCTTGGGATAAAAGTATACCAGCACCTTCTGCCCGCGATAGTCGGACAGTCGGTGGATAACACCTTCGTGATCGGGCAGCTCGAATTCCGGCGCGGGATTCCCTGGCGCAAGCCCCTCATCATTGGCAAATAGCAGGAGGACGCCGACGATTCCGGCGATCACTATGGTGGATGCTCGGATGTACTTCATAGCAAGCAAGTATACATGGTTTTGCGGCTGTTTTCCAAGGTATTTGTTTTATCGCCTGACGATTTTTCCGTACCCTTAAGCCGGAGCGATAACGGCCTCGATGGATTGCAACTGCTCCCCAGTTAGCTCCATGTTCCCAGCCGCACTGTTTTCGTCCAGCTGTTTGGGTGTGCTGGCGCCCACGATAACTGCGGCTACTTCCGGGCGGCGCAGGCACCACCGCAGGGCCAGCTGGGCGCTGGTCATGCCATATTCCGCCGCCAAGGTATTGAGCTGTTCCACTTTAGCCAAGTTCTCCTTGGTCAGGAAATTATTTTCAGGCTGCCAGTGCGCTAACCGCCCTTCAGTGGCCCCATCAATGGACTTATATTTACCGCTGAGCACCCCATGGGCTAGCGGCGAGTAAACGATATTACCCACTCCGAGTTTTTTGCAAGCGGGGAACAGTTCCTGCTCCGCTTCCCGGTGCAACATATTATACAGTGGCTGGTTTGAATTAAAAGCGGTTCCGCCCATAGCCTTGGCGGCTTTATTGGCGGCGGTAATTTCCTTTCCGCTGAAATTTGAGCAACCGAGATAAAGTACTTTTCCCTGGCGCACCAGCAAGTCGAAAGCCGCCATGGTTTCTTCGATGGGGGTGTCTGAATCAGGATGATGGGCCTGGTACAGGTCAATGTAGTCCACCTGCAGGCGGCGCAGGGAATCTTCGCAGGCCTGGATGATATGCTTTTTCGAGAGCCCTTCGCCGGCGGGACCGGGCCACATGCGATAGCGGCACTTGGTGGCCAGCACTACTTGTTCCCGGGGGAGCGCCTTAAGGGCTTTGCCCAGCACCACCTCACAGGAGCCATCGGCATATACATCTGCTACGTCAAATAAATTCACGCCGGCAGCGAAGGCCTGGTGAATCAGGAAAATTGAATCCTTCTCACTCAGCCACCCACCCAGGTTTAACCATCCTCCCAGAGCGATTTCCGAAACCTGCAGGCCGCTGTGGCCTAAAGTCCTATAGCGCATCACTGCCACCCATCATTGCGCTCCCTCTCCTCATAGGGGTAAATTAATACTCCCAATACGGGCAATATACCAAAGGCTTTTAAACCTCGGCCAACAACGGCCCCCGGCAATCTAAAGCCTTCGG
>JACZSB010000171.1 GCA_022574435.1 Fidelibacterota bacterium | reverse complement strand
CGACCGGCTGCCAGCGGGGAAAAGACGCTGCGGCCGGCGATGTCCCCACCATCGCCCTGGTGATGAAAACCTTGAATAATCCGTTCTTTATCGACATGGAGCAGGGGGCCAGGGCAGCCGCCGGGAAACTGGGGGTGCAGCTGCTGGTCCAGGCGCCCGACAGGGAGGTGGATGTGGAGAAGCAGATGCAGGTCATTGAGAACCTGATCCAGCGCCGGGTTGCCGCTATCTGCATCACACCCTCGGGCTCCAAAGAAATTGTGCCGGCGATCATCAAGGCCAATCGAGCCGGGATCCCGGTGCTGATCATCGACACGCGGGTGGATTCGGTCGCCCTGGCCGAGGCCGGCGGCCGGGTGGCTACCTTTATCGGGTCGGACAATTTTCAAGGAGGGCGGATAGCCGGTGAGTTTATTGTAAAGCAGCTGGGCGGCCAGGGTAAGGTGGCTATTTTAGAAGGGATCCCCGGGCATGAAACCGGTGACGACCGGCTCGGCGGTTTTCACCAGGCGGTTAGCCAGGCGCCCGGTATTGAGATCGTGGCTTCCCAGACGGCCAATTGGGAACGGGGCCAGGGTTATAATGTCTTCCAGAATATCCTGCAGTCGCATCCCGAGGTGCAGGCCCTGTTCGCCTGTAACGATCTGATGGCCCTGGGCGCTATCGAGGCACTGGCGGCGGCGGGACGCAGCGGCGATCTGCTGGTGGTGGGCTTTGATGCTATCGAGGACGCCCGGGAGGCCATTGCGGCGGGCGCCATGGCCGGGTCTGTGGCTCAGCACCCGGCTGAAATGGGCAAATTTGCAGTGGAATTTGCTCACAGCCTGCTGCGCGGCGAAACAATCCCCGAATATTTCCCGGTGCCGGTCGAACTGATCACCCGGCAAAACGTGGCTGCCAGCCCCACAGCGGCAAATAACTGAGAGTTCGGATGAACCGGGGCAGTAATATTAGAACCTTGGCCGGAGGATTGCGGGCTACAGGTCAGCACCAGGCAGCGGCTGCTATCGTAGGCCCGGCCGCCCGGCGATTATACGAAAAAAAGGTAAAGTTGATGCCGTGAAAGAGGTAGTATTAGGAGCATTAGGGGCCGGTCGGATCGGTAAGCTGCACGCGGATAATATCCTGGCAATGCCCGGCGTGCGGTTGAAACTGATAGCGGATCCCTATATCGATGAGGACTGGGCCCGCACCCTGGGACTGAGCACCACCCTGGACCCCGCCGAGCTGTTTTCCGACCCGGAGATCGCGGCCGTGCTCATTTTCTCGCCCTCCAACCTTCACGCTGAGCAGATTATCACCGCCGCTGAGGCGGGCAAGCATATTTTCTGTGAGAAACCGATCGCCCTGGACCCGGACCGTATCCGGCAGGCGCTGCTGGCGGTGGAAACTGCCGGGGTAAAGCTGCAGGTGGGGTTTAATCGGCGCTTCGACCCCGATATTAAACGGGTCAAGCAGGCGGTAGATGACGGCGAAATCGGGCAGATGCAGTTGATCAGGATTACCAGCCGGGACCCGGCTCCCCCGCCGATGGACTACCTGCGGATCTCCGGCGGAATATTTTTGGATATGACCGTCCATGATTTCGATCTGGTCCGCTTTCTGTCGGGCAGCGAAGTGGATGAAGTCTATGCCGCCGGGGCGGTGATGGTCGACCCCGCTATCGGTGAAATCGGTGACATCGATACTGCCGTCACTACCATGAAACTGAGCAATGGCGCCCTGGCGGTGATCGACAACAGCCGCCAGGCGGCTTATGGCTACGACCAACGGATAGAAGTGTTCGGCTCCCTGGGCAGCATCTCGGCCGTCAATCTGACAGCCACCCGCACCGTGCTCGCCACTGCCCAAGGAGTCGTCACCGATAAACCACTGCATTTTTTCCTGGAGCGCTACCACCGATCATTCCGGGTGGAGATAGAACAGTTTATTCGCTCGATCCGGGATGACACCCCGCCGCCAGTGGTAGGCCGGGACGGTTTGAATGCCATCCTGATCGGCCTGGCGGCCCAGGCATCGCTGGAGCGGGGGAAACCGGTGCGGGTCAGCGAATTCTCCGGGGAAGATCCCGGTTAGCTCTGGCGATGGCCGGTTTTATGCGGGAGGCCTAAGGGGAGCATGCTTGCTCCCGGCAAATTGCCCTCACTTCCAGTGCACAAATCAAGGCTGGCGCCAGGCCTGATTGTGTTCATGTTCTCCCCCGGATAAAACCAACTTCCCGATTGGGAAACCGTTCGAGGCAATGATGATTAGTACTGAGTTAGAGAAACACATTCCATCCCAGCCGCTGGCGGAAAATCCAATTTTCACCCTGGAGGCCGCAGCTGGTGAGCCGGTGGGCATCTACCCCAATTCGATCAGACGAACCGGGGAGACGATCCTATTTATGGGGCGCCAAGGGAGTGATAAATCGTTGTGGGTGTTTCCTGGCGGTGGCCACCCGGAAAACAACCCCTTTGCGGGGACACCGGTGGCAGCGGACGGATCGGCGGCGGATGAGGCGCTCTGGCGCTGTCCCCTCAGTCATGCCAACGCAGTCAAGCTCCGCGAGCTGCTCCCCTTTACCAAGCCGGTCCTGTTGGGTATCGATAACGCCCTGGGGCTGGGAGACCGTCTGGGGCTGGCCGGGCCGGGTCACTTGCGGGCCATGATCGGGTCTGACTTCCGTCCCATGCTGGCGCAGCAATCGATTCGGGAACTGGAGCGCACCGAGCGGACCCCCGAGGAGGTGCTGGATGCCGCCACCTGGGCCGTGCTGCAGGAAGGCTATACTGATGGCTTCGGGGCCGACGCCGATCATCTAAAGACCACCGCTCACCTGGACCTGATGGCCCGGGCCGGCTATACCATGTTCACCATCGATCCCGGTGAATATGTGCTATCGGTCGCCGAAGGATTATCTGTCAGCGAGCTCCGCGAAATGGCCGGCGGCGTGCCCTGGGAATCGATGGAGACTACCCTGGATGAGATAATGCGGCGCTATAGCGGTAAACCGGTAAGCCTCACCGCCCGGACCAATTTCAGCCCCGGCGAGCAGGAGGTGCTCCAGGCGCTGGTCAAATACGGCGGGGTGATCGGGCACTGCGCGGCTATGATTCGTTACTTCCGCCAGACTTACCCCGGCAGGGAGTCCGAATTCGAACTTTCCGTGGACGAAACCGATTCGCCCACTACCCCCTTCCAGCACTTTCTGATCGTCAGCGAACTGGCCAGACTGGGAATTGAACTTGTCAGCCTGGCCCCCCGTTTCGTGGGCGACTTCGAAAAAGGGATCGATTATAAGGGGGATATTGCGCTTTTCAAGGCGGATATTGCTCAGCACATGGATATTGCCGAGCACCTGGGGCCCTATAAGGTCAGTTTCCACTCCGGCAGTGATAAGTTCCGGGTCTACGAGGCGGTGGGAGCCATGGCAGGGACCCGAATCCACTTGAAGACCGCCGGTACCAGCTACTTAGAGGCGCTCAGGGTGGCGGCCCGGCACTCTACGGATCTATTTCGGGAAATCCTCGATTTCTCCCGGGCTCATTACCTAACCGAGCGCCACACTTACCACGTGTCGGCCAGGTTGGAGCTGGTGCCTGCGGCCGAGGAATGCAACGATGGCCAGTTGGTGGAACTGATCGACCGGGACGATAGCCGGCAGGTGTTGCATGTTTCATTCGGCAGTGTACTGGTTGCCAAGCTCACCGGCGGCGGTTACCGCTTTCGTGACCGGATATTGGCCGTCCTTGAGGAGCACGAAGAGACCCATTACGATTTCCTTTGCCGGCTTATGCGCAAACATTTGCGACCGTTGGAAGCAGGCCGGTCAAACGGTGGGAATCACCGTTAATATTGCGCCCAATAGTAAGTTTAGGGGCGCGAGCGCGCAGCTATGAAATACTTAGAGGAATTATTCAACCTTGAGGGCCGTGGCGCCCTGGTGATCGGCGGCAGCGGAGTGCTGGGGGGCGCGCTGGCCCTGGCCCTGGCCAATGCCGGCGCCCGGGTGGCGGTGGGCTATAGCAAAAACCGGGAAGGCGCTGAGAAAGTGGCCGGTGCTATTGCGGCCGCAGGCGGAAGCGCGCGCGCCGTCCGCGTTGACGCCACCTCGAAGGCTGCCCTGGAACAGGCCCGGGCTGAGGTAACCAGCTGGTTCGGCCCGATTCACATCCTGGTGAATGCCCCGGGGATCAATTCCACGACGCCGGTGCTGGAGATCGATGAAGAGGAGTGGCAGCGGATCATCGATACCAACCTAAAAGGGGTATTTCTAGCCTGCCAGGTTTTCGGGGAGACCATGATCGCACAGGAGGCAGGGGGCAGCATCATCAACATCTCCTCAGCCAGCTCCATCAGGCCGCTGTCAAAGGTGTTCACCTACTCGGTGTCCAAGTTCGGCCTCAACGGGCTGACCCAGTGGCTGGCCCGGGAGTGGGCGCCCCACGGTATACGGGTCAACGCCATTGCTCCGGGTTTTTTCCCGGCGGAGCAGAACCGGAAGATCCTGACTGCGGAGCGCAAGGCGGCTATCTTCGGCCACACCCCCATGGCCCGTTACGGTGAGCCTGAAGAACTGGCCGGCGTGGTGGTCTGGCTGGCGGCCGAGCGGGCCTCATCGTTTGTCACCGGGGCCATTATCCCCGTGGACGGCGGGTTCACCGCCATGACCATTTAAACCGCTGTTTGAGCGCGAGATTCCCTTGTTAACCTCAACTACAATTTGATCGGAAGTCCTTAATAATGGCGACACAGGATATAGGCCTGATCGGTCTGGCGGTAATGGGCCAGAACCTGGTGTTGAACATGGCCAATAGCGGTTTTTCGGTGGCGGTTTACAACCGTACCCGGGAGAAGACCGAAGCATTTGCCGGGGGCCCGGCGGCCGGCAAGGCAATCGAGGCGACCTACACCATCGAACAGTTCGTGAAGGCCCTGGTGCGGCCCCGGCGGATCATTCTGATGGTCAAGGCCGGCGATCCGGTGGATCACTTCATATCGCAATTGCAGCCCTATCTGGATAAGGGCGATGTTATCATCGACGCCGGGAACTCATTTTTCGGCGACACCGACCGCCGTTGCGCCACCCTGGATAAAGTGGGGATTCATTTCATCGGCATGGGGGTCTCCGGCGGAGAGGAGGGCGCCCTGAAGGGGCCCAGCATCATGCCCGGCGGCTCCCAGGAGGCCTACGGCATTATCGAGCCGATAGTTACCGTCATCGCCGCCCAAGTAGGGGGCCAGGCCTGCTGCACCTACATCGGACCCCGGGGCGCGGGACACTACGTCAAGATGGTGCACAACGGGATCGAGTATGGCATTATGCAGCTGATCTGCGAGGGGTATGATTTCCTCAAGACCGGCCTGGGGCTGCCCCCCGAACAACTCGCCAAAATATTCCAGGATTGGAACGCGGGCCACTTGGACAGCTACCTGATGGAGATCACCGCCACGATTCTGGCGAAAACAGACCCGGAAACCGGCGGCCCATTGGTGGAGCTGATATTGGACAGGGCCCAGCAGAAGGGCACCGGCAAGTGGACCAGCCAGAACGCCCTGGACTTGGGCGTACCCATACCGACGATCAATGCGGCGGTGGAGGCCCGGATACTGTCGGCGCTGAAGCAGGAGCGGGAAAATATATCGAGGACCCTTACCGGTCCCGAACCGTCCATCGGTGAGGATCAACAAGAGTGGATCGCGGCCCTGGGGGACGCTCTGGAAGCAGCGATGATTATCAGCTACGCCCAGGGTCTGGCCCTGATCAAGGCGGCCTCAAAAGAATACGACTATGCTATCCGGCTGGACGAAGTGGCCCGCATCTGGCGGGGTGGATGTATCATCCGGTCCACCCTGCTCGAACCGATCAGGGCAGCTTATGAGCTCGACCCGCAGTTGCTCAACCTGATGGTGAGCCCCCATTTTGCAGGCGCGCTGCAACGGTTGCAGGGGCCGTTGCGAAAAATAGTGAGCCGGGCCTCGGCCCACGGATTGCCCTGCCTGGCCCTGGGCGCTTCGTTGGGGTATTATGATATGTATCGCCGGGAGCATCTGCCGGCCAATCTCCTGCAGGCCCAGCGGGATTACTTCGGGGCCCACACTTACCAGCGCGTGGACCGGGCAGGTGTCTTCCACACGGCATGGGATGAGGATAGCTAGTAGTCCGGGTATGCTCTGGGGCGAAGAGAAAGCACAGGGACACCTGTCCC
>JACZSB010000170.1 GCA_022574435.1 Fidelibacterota bacterium | reverse complement strand
ATGGTCGGCGGGGCGTCGTGGACCTGCCGATGACCCCTGCCCAGGGAACCGAAGAACACCACGAACATCGCCCGGGCCATGTAGAGCGCGCTCAACAGAACGGTGAGCAAGGTCAGGGCGATAAATATTGGGTGCAGACCATCGTTGACCGCCGTCAGTATCTCGTCCTTGCTCCAGAACCCGGCCAGGATGGGTATCCCTCCCAGGGATAGGGCTCCAATGGAGAAAAGCAAGGCGGTAAGGGGCATCACCCGTCGTAACCCGCCCAGATTCCGAATGTCCAGCTCCTCGGTGCTATGCGACACACTGCCGGCGCCCAGGAACAGCAGCGCCTTGGAGAATCCGTGGGCCATCAGGTGGAAAATGGCGGCAGTATAGCCAAATGCGCCCAGGGAAAGCATCATCAGTCCCAGGTGGCTGATGGTGGAGTAGGCCAGAATCCGTTTCAGGTCGGTGGCGACCAGGGCGATGCTGGCCGCCCCCAGGGAGGTGATCAGGCCCACGATGGCCACCACCATCAGGGCATCTCCCGATGCCTCGAAGATGGGCAGCGTGCGGGCCACCAGGTACACGCCGGCGGCCACCATGGTGGCGGCGTGGATCAGGGCCGACACCGGTGTGGGGCCCTCCATGGCGTCGGGCAGCCAGACATGCAGCGGAAACTGGGCCGACTTACCCACAGCCCCCATGAATACCAGCACTCCAGCCACCGAGAGCAGGCCCATCTGACCGGCGAACATGTTGCCCCCCTCAACGTCCACCAATTCGTACAGCCCCTGGAATGTGAAACTGCCCGTGACCGACCACAGCAACATGATGCCGATGAACATGCCGATGTCACCTACCCGGTTGGCGAGGAAGGCCTTCTTGGAGGCGTCGGCGGCGCTGTCCTTCTCGAACCAGTGGCCGATCAACAGGTAGGAGCTCAGCCCCACCAGCTCCCAAAACACGTACATCATCAGCAGGCTGTGCGCCAGGACGATGCCGTTCATGGAAAAGGTGAAAATTCCCAGGTAGCCGAAGAAGCGGGTGTAGCGCACGTCGCCGCGCATGTACTCCACCGAATACAGGTGGACCAGGCCGGAGATCAACGCTACTATCACCAGCATCACCACGGCGATGTTATCGAGCTGGAAGCCTAAGGTCAGGGAGAAGTCCCCCAGGGAGAACCAGACCAGCTCGGGATAATGTTCCATGGGGGATCCCAACACCACCGAGAATAACATGGTCAGGGCCAGCACCAGGGTAATAGCTACCGCCCCCACCGATAGCCATACGCCCCGGGGTCCGATCAGGCGGCCGAAGAATATCTGCAGGACGAAGGAAGCCAGCGGCAGAAACAGGATTATCAGGGCGTACAGGGTCAGGGTATGCACGGTCAGCCTCGCATCTCCCGGGCTTCGTCGATATGGATGGTCTGGAAGGTCTTGTACAGGTTGATGATGATCGCCAGGGCCACGGCGGCCTCGCAGGCGGCCATTACGATCACCATCAGGGCAAATACCTGCCCCGGCAGTTGCTCGCTCAGCCCCCCGAACCGGTTGAAGGCCACCAGGTTCAGGTTGGCGGCGTTGAGGATCAGCTCGATACCCATAAGCACCGCCACGCCGTTACGGCGGGTCATCACCGCATACAGCCCGAAGCAGAACAGCACCAGGCCGATAAACAGGTAGGACTCCAGGCTATCCATGTTCCCTCCGGGCCAGATAGGCCGCCCCCAGCAACGACAATAGCAGCAGCACCCCGGCTACTTCAAAGTGCAGCAAGTAACGGGTGAGGAGCGAAGTGCCCAGTGTTTTGACGGTACCTTCAACCGCCACTAACTCCCCGCGGTGCCAGGGAGCCTGCAGCATGATGTTGGCTAACCCCACAAACAAAACCAGCACCGCCAGGGCCGAAGCCAGCCTATTGGGTACGGAGGACTTCACCATCACTTGCGATCCGATTTGCGTTGTAAACATGACACCGAAAATAATCAATACCAGGATACCGCCCACATAGATCACCACTTGAGTGGCCGCCAGAAAATCGGCGTACAGGAAAACATAAAGTCCCGCCACGCCGAACAAGGTTCCCATGAGGGCCACCGCCGCATGCACCAGGTTGGGCGAAGTGACTGTGAAGTATGCTGTCACTACCACCAAGGCCGCCAATATTATGAAAGTAATTTCACCCATGGCCGCTCAACGCTCCAGTTTGGCGAGAATTTCCTCGACCTCACTATTTAGTTTGCCCAGGCCGGAAAGTGTGGTGCGGATTTCGTCGGCGGCCCCCTTGATCGACCCTCCCAGCCGCATAGTCCGGTTCAGGATCGACTTGGCCTTAGCCCGGGCCGTACGGTCGCTGATGCCATTCAAAACGGACAGATCCACCTTCGCCGCCGGGACACCCGCTGTAGTAGCAGTAGCAGTGGCAGTTTTTGACGCCGGAACTGCCGCTCCTTTTTCCTCGCCTGCCACTGCTGCTGCCACTGCTACTTCTTTAACCTCCGGCTGCCGGCCGGCCGCCTGCGCCAGCTGAGTCACTGCCTCGGCGACCTCGGCTGTCAGCTTGCCCGCCTCTTCCAGGGCAGTCTTCACCGCCTGGGCCACTTCGGTTTGGGATTGGCCGGCCCGGGTCGCTCCCAGGGCGGTCTTTTTGGCCAGACTGCGGGTAACCCGATCCTCAATAGCATTTAAGGCGGACAGGTCAGCCTTCGCCGCCGGGGCAGTGGCTGCAGTGGCAGTCTTTGACGGCGAAACTACTGCTTTGGCCACATCGACTGCTTCAACCGTTGCCGCTATCTCTTCCCGGTAATAGCCTTCCCGGCGCGCCTCCCGCACAGCCCGGGGGTTGGGCACCCCGACGGTCTCTGCCAACTCAGCCACCTGTTCATCACTGGCGGTGGCGAATTGGAAGACCAATCCATCGCGGTTGCGCACCGAAAACTCGTAGTCCAGGGTCTGCTTGTGGGCGTTGGGACCACCGGTCATGAAGATGCATTCTTCGGGGCAAGGGTAGGTGCACAGATCACAATAGCAGCATTCGGCCATATCGATATCGAAACGGGTCACCAGCAACCGCAGGGCGGTACCGTTGGAGGTGGTCCCCAAATCCATCCCCTTGGGCGCCTTGATGGTCTCAATCTTGATGCAATCCACCGGGCAGGCGCGCACACATTGCAGGCAGCCGATACAGTCATCCATGTCCACGTGCAGCCGGGTGCGAATGCTGTTGTAACCGGATTCCTCGAAGCCGATGGCTCGCTCGGGTATGGGCCAGCGCTCCCGGGGAAATTGCAGCGTGGCATTAAGCTCCTTTTTATGGACGAAGTGCCGCATGGTTACCCGCATTCCGTCCCAGAGAGAGCTGGCAGCCGTGCCGATATTGCTGAAATAGCCGCTCATTTTACCATCATCCCTTTCATCCAAAAACCAGTTCCCAGACCCCGACGAAAAAAATGTTTGCCAGGGAAAATGGTATAAACACCTTCCAGGCGGTGTACATGAGCTGGTCCACCCGCAGCCGGGGCCAGGTCCAGCGGAACCACATCATCACGAATATGAAGAATACGACCTTGCCCATTATCCAGAAAACACCCCAAATGGGGCCATCAAGATAATACCAGCCCTCGGCAATCCCCAGCAGGCGCAACAGGCTCCCCACCGGTGACAACCAGCCCCCCAGGAACACGATGGCGGTCATGAGGGAAATGATGGCCATGTTGGCGTATTCCGACAGAAAGAAAATGGCCCAGCGGAAGCCGGAGTACTCGGTCATGAAACCGGCCACCAGTTCCGATTCGGACTCCGGCAGGTCGAAGGGGGTCCGGTTTACCTCGGCCACCCCGGACATGAAAAATATCAGGAAGGCCACCATGGTGAAGGGGCTGTGAATCAGGAACCAGCGATGTTCCTCCTGCCAGGCCACGATATCGTGGAACTGCAGGCTGCCCACCACCATGACCACCAGCAACAGCGACAGCCCCAACGGCAGCTCGTAGCTGATGATCTGGGCCGCAGAACGCATGGCGCCGTACAGCGACCACTTGTTATTCGAGGCCCAACCTGTGAGGATAATACCGATTACGCCCACCGAACTGATGGCGGTCACGTACAAAATACCGATGTTGAAATCTGAGATCACCAGGCCGTAACCAACCGGGATCCCGATAAATGCACAAAAGGCGGCCCCGAAGATGAGAAAGGGAGCGAACCTGAATAGACGCGGATCACTGTCCGCCGGGATGGTGTCCTCCTTGATCACCAGCTTTACGGCGTCGGCCACCGTCTGGCCGATGCCGCCCCAGAAGCGCTTGCCACCCCGGAAGCCAAACAGGCCTACTTCCATCGGTCCCAGGCGATCCTGCATAAAAGCTGAAACCTTGCGCTCGAAATAAACCGCCACCATGGCATTGAGGGCCATGAGCGTAAAGACCCCCAACCCCAGCAATATTGCCACCGCGAGCACCCCGCCGGCCCAGGCGCTGTCGGGGACCCAGGACAGGCCCAACAGGCCGGTAGTGAGGAAATCGGTAAAGGAGGTCATCGGTCGATCTCCCCCAGCACGATGTCCAGACTCCCCAGGACCGCGATCACATCTGAAATCATCCAACCCCGGGCGATTTCGTTGATCACCGATAAATTGCAGAAGGCCGGCGAGCGCATCTTCACCCGGTAAGGCTTGGGAGAGCCGTCGCTGACGATGTAGAAGCCCAGGTCTCCCTTGGGATTCTCGGCCCGGAAGTGAATTTCACCCTTCGGGGGACGCACTTTCTTGGGCACCGCGGCGTGCACATCACCATCGGGCGGCAATTGGTCCAGCGCTTGCCGGACGATCCGGATACACTGACGCATTTCCTCTACCCGTACCCAGTACCGGTCCCAGCAGTCGCCCACCGTGCCTACTTCGCCCTTTCCAACCACTACGTCGAAGTCGAAACGGTCGTAGATCGAGTACGGTTCCGCCCTGCGCAGGTCCCACGCCACTCCGGACGCTCGCAACACCGGACCGGTGCAGCCCCAGTTGATAGCCACATCGGCCGGTAGTACGCCCACGTCGGCGGTACGCTCGATAAAAATCTTGTTGTAGGTCAACAGGCGGTCATATTCTACGATCTGGGGCTCGAACCAGTCCAAAAAATCACGGGTGTGCTGGACGAAGTTGGGCGGCAGGTCATGCGCCACCCCGCCGATCCAGATGTAGTTGTAAAGCAGCCGGGCCCCGGAGACATATTCAAACAGGTCCAGGATGCGTTCCCGGTCGCGGAAGGTGTAGGTGATGGGGGTGATGCCGCCCAGGTCCAGCCCCATGGCGCCCACCGCCATCAAGTGGCTGGCGATGCGCTGCAACTCGGCCATGATCACCCGGATATACTCCACCCGCTCCGGTATCTCGATCCCCATAAGTTTTTCCACCGCCATGGCCCATACGTGGCTGTTATTCATGGAGGCCAGGTAATCGCAGCGGTCCACATAGGGGATCACCTGCTCATAGGTGACATTCTCACAATGTTTTTCGAAGCAGCGGTGCAGGTAGCCTATGTGCGGTTCAATCTCGGATACTATCTCACCATCAGTCTTTATCTTCAGCCGCAGCACACCGTGAGTGCTGGGGTGTTGCGGTCCCATATTCAGGACCATCTCCTCGGTCTTGATCACACCAAAGTTTTTGAGCTCTTCAGCCGTTTTCATTCCCAACCCCGTTTGTCCTTAGGCACCGGTATGCCCCGGTAGTAGTCCGGTTCAGTGTAATCCTTGAGCAGGGGGTGGCCCTCCCAGTCGACGGGCAGCAGGATCCGCCGCATGTCCGGATGGCCTTCGAACATGATACCAAAGAGATCGTACACCTCCCGCTCGTGCCAGTCGGCCGTGCGCCAGATATTCGCCACGGAAAAGATCGATCCACCTTCCCGGCCAGCTTCGATGCGCACCTCCAGCTTATGCAGAATATCCATGGAATGCAGGTTATAGGCCACCCACAACGGCTGCTCCGGTCCCCGATCGTGCCCGCTGAGACACATGAGGGAATCGAAATGCAGCTCCTGATCCTCCCGTAACAGTTGGGCCACTTTCAGCCACTGTTCCGGCTGGACCCAGACATGTCCGGCACCCTCTTCAGCGGGCGCAAAGGCGCCCGGCGCCAACTGATCCACCCGGGCTATGATCTCGGTAAATTCCATTGCTTTTGAAGATAACCGCTAAGGCTCAGGACACCT
>JACZSB010000169.1 GCA_022574435.1 Fidelibacterota bacterium | reverse complement strand
GCTGCTGCTGGCGGCTGGGGAGCTGCTCCGGCTGGCATCGCTAAGGGCCTCGGGCAAGGCCACCCGCACCAGGAAAGTGGGTGCCCGGCGGCTGGTGACCTGGGGGCTTTACGCCCACACCCGCAATCCACTATATATTGGTAATTTCCTGCTCTGGTTGGGGGCGGTGCTGTTCGCCGGCGGCGACTGGTTTTACTGGCTGTTACTGCTAGTGGCGGCCTGGTTCCTGTGGCAGTACGCCCTGATTATTGCCCTTGAAGAAACAACCTTATCAGAACTATTTGGCTCCCAGTACGATGACTTCCGGCGGGCCGTGCCCCGGATCATCCCCCGACCGTGGCGGTCCGGCCGAAAACGGCCACCGGCAGCGCTACCGCCGGAGGGACTACACAGCTGGCGCTATGCCTTTGAGTCGGAGCGCAGCACATTGGCAGTAGTGATCCTGGTGCTGGCAGGGGCCATCATCTCAACCTATCTGAAGCAGTGAGCGCCGGCAACACAGCGGAAAGGCGGTTTTTCATCCTGGCCGGTGAAGCCTCGGGGGACCACCATGGCGCCCTGCTCATGGCTGCCATGCACAAGCGGGACCCCGCTTGCCGGTTTGCCGGGGTGGGCGGAGAGAATATGCGCGCCCGGGGCCTGGAGCACCTGTTCACCGCCGAGGAGCTGGCCATGGTGGGCTTCGTGGAGGTGCTGCGACACCTGCCGTTCATTATGCGGGTCATGCGCCGGGTGGTGAAGTTTATCGTGGAATGGCAACCGGAAAGAGTAATCCTGATCGACTATCCGGGCTTTAATCTGCGCCTGGCGCGCCGGTTGCAGGCCGCCGGGGTCAAGGTGACCTATTACATCAGTCCCCAGCTGTGGGCCTGGCGTGAGCAGCGGGTAGAGATAATCCGGCAGTGCGTCGATCAAATGCTGGTGATCTTCCCCTTTGAGGTGGACTGGTACCGCGAGCGAGGGGTTGAGGCCCGGTTTGTGGGCCACCCGATCATGGAAGAGCCCCAGCCGGACGTTTCGCGGCGCGATTATCTAAAGGGCCTGGGGTTGAGCCCCGATCGCCCGGTGCTGACCTTGTTCCCCGGCAGCCGGTCACAGGAAGTGCAGCGCCACCTGGCACTGTTCCAGGCCGCCGCTGATCTGGTTCGGCAGGAAGTACCGGAGGTGCAAGTAGTGTTGGGGTTAGCGCGCAGCCTGCCGGCGGAGATTGTCCCACTTGCCAATCGTGGGGAGCTGGTGATAGCCAGGGAACGGCCCCGCCTGGCCCTGCGGTATGCCGATGCGGCCATCGTCGCCTCGGGCACTTCCACCCTGGAGGCAGCGGTATGGGGCGTGCCGATGGCGGTGGTTTACCGGATGGCGCCCCTCACGTGGTGGATCGCCCGCCGCCTGGTGAAGCTGGACCGGATAGGGATGGTCAATATCCTGGCCGGTGAACAGATCTGTCCCGAATTTCTCCAGGAACGAGCCCAGCCGGGTCCCATTGCCAGGGCCATCTGCCGCTATTTCCAGGATCCAAACCTGATGACCGTGGTTGGGGAGAAACTGGACCGGGTTCGGCAATCACTGGCCGTCAGCGATGGCCAAGCCGGGTCCGGCAGCGATTCAGGGCAGCCACTGGAGCCATCAGAATTGGCCGCTAGAGAAATCCTGTCGCGCTGATGAGCGAGAAAGGCCCCTACCGCGTAACCTTTACCGACCGGCTGCTGATCCTGTTGGGCTGGGCGTTCCTGACCCTGATGATGCGGTTGAACCGACTGGATATCCGGGGGGAGGAGCACCTGACAACCGCCCGGGCCGGTAACCGGCCGGTATATGTCGGGGCCTGGCATAGTCGTTTGCTGTTCTGCGCCTGGGCCATGCGCCGATACCGCCCCATATCATTGGTGAGCCAGTCCCGTGACGGCGAAATTGTCTCGCGCATTACCGAGCTGTGGGGCTGGACCAACATCCGGGGTAGCAGCCGGCGGGGCGGCAGGGGGGCGCTGCACGAGTTGATCCGAGCCGTCAACCGCCCGGACGCCCTGCTGGCCATCGCCATGGATGGCCCCAAAGGTCCGGCGCAGGTAGCCAAACCGGGCAGCCTGACGGTGGCGGCTAAAAAGGGGGCGGTGTTCATCCCCTTTGCAGCCACTGCCACCCGGCGCTGGGTTTTCGAAAAAAGCTGGGACCGCTTTCAAGTGCCTAAGCCGTTCGGCCGGATTATTGTATTGTACGGCCCACCGATAGAATACGCTCCAGATATCGACGACGAATCGTTGGCCCGCCTGGTTAGTCAGCATAACATCGAATTGGAAACGCAGGTAGATGCTATCGCAGCGCAATTGGCGTAGGTTATGGCCGCTATTATGGCTGCTGGCCATGCTGTATTGGGGAGTTTCCTGGTGGCGAAACCTGTTCTACCGGATCGGCTTTTTCATCACCCGCCGCGTGGAGGCGCCGGTAGTCTCCATAGGCAATCTATCGGTGGGGGGCACCGGTAAAACGCCGGCGACCATCTATGTGGCCGGCCTGCTTATGGAGTTGGGTTACCGGGTAGGTGTCCTGAGTCGCGGCTACCGCCGGGAATCTAGCGGCACTCTGTTGGTTGCCGATGGTAAACGAATCCTGGCCTCGGCAGCGCAATCAGGGGATGAGCCGTCGCTGCTGGCGCGGCGGTTGCCGGGGGTGCCGGTAGTGGTGGATGAGGATCGCTTCCGGGGGGCCGCTTTCATGCTACAATCATGCCCGGTGGATGTGATCGTTCTGGATGATGGTTTTCAGCACAGGGGCTTGGAGCGTGATTGCGACCTGGTATTGCTGGATGCCACAGCGCCCAAGTCGGCCTACCATATTTTTCCTTACGGTTCGCTCCGCGAAAGTGTGGCCGGACTGCGGCGGGCCGACTTAGTGCTGTGGACCAGGACGGAGCTGAATTCACTACCTGATATTTTGGTCGAGCGGTTAATGGAGTATGACATCCCCCAGATCACCAGCCGGATGGAAGCGCCGGCCCAGCTCCAGGCGGTGGGCTCAGGTCCGGACCTGCCGGCCAAGGAGCTGCGGGACCGGCGCATCGCAGCCTTCTGCGGAGTGGCCCGGCCGCACACTTTCTATCACGCCCTTATGGAGCTGGGACTGGAACCGGAAGAGGTTCGCTATTTCCCCGATCACCACCGCTACTCGGCTGCCGATCTGGCCCAACTGGCGGCACTGGCGCCGGACGATGGCTGGGTATTGATCACCACCGAAAAGGACGCCGTCAAGCTGCCGCCCGATTTCACGGCGCTCCAGCGGGTATATGCGCTACGGGTGAATATGGTCCTGGATAAGGCCCAACGGGAGCGACTGGTAGAAGTGCTGCTGGCTAAACTTCCGCCGCCGGGTAGTGCTTCCCCTGGCGCTGCTTAGCCCACCTAAACCACACTACCGGGAGCGCCACTAATCTTCCAAGGCGGAGAACAGACCGATCAGATCGGCTACCCGGTTGGAATAGCCCCATTCGTTGTCGTACCAATTGAGGGTTTTGACGAACCGGCCGCCGGAAACGCGGGTATAGGGCGCGTCAAAGATAGAGGAGTGGGGGTCACCGATGATATCGGTGGAGACGATGGGCAGCGTGGAATACGATAGGATCTTTTTCAGGCGCTCGGTCCCGGCGGCATCCATCACCGCCTCATTGATATCCTCAGCGGTGACATCGCGGGCCAGTTCGCACACCAGGTCCACCACCGACCCATCGGGCACGGGCACCCGGCAGGCGATACCGTCCAACCGGCCGGCCAGGTCCGGTAGCACTTGACCCACGGCCCGGGCAGCACCGGTGGTAGTGGGAATGATGTTCTTGGCAGCGGCCCGGCTGCGGCGCCAGTCCTTGTGGGGCACATCAGCCAGGCGCTGGTCGTTGGTATAGGCGTGCACCGTGTTGATAATCCCCTCCACGATCCCGAAGGACTCGTGCAACACCTTGGCCATGGGCGCCAGGCAGTTAGTGGTACAGCTGGCATTACTGACGATCCGGTGCTCGGGTTTGAGTCCGTCTTCATTGACCCCGATTACCACCATGTAATCGATGTCATCCTTGGCCGGCACCGTCAGGATTACCCGCTTAGCCCCGGCGGTCAAGTGTTGCTCCAGCTGGGCCCGCAGACGGAAAATGCCGGTGGATTCCACAACCACGTCGATGCCCAGTTGGTCCCAGGGCAGCTGCGTCGGGTCCCGTTCGGCCAGCATCTTGACCCGGTTCTCATCAACACTCAGGGCATCGCCATCCAGGGCGACCTGGGCGTCAAATCCACCCATAACCGTGTCATATTTCAGCAGGTAGACCAATGCGTCAGGATCGAACAGGTCATTTATGGCTACCACTTCCACATCGTCGCGGGCATGGACAATCCGGAACACCGCCCGGCCGATGCGGCCGAACCCGTTGATGGCAACTCTCATGCCGCACCTCCCGCGCTGCCAAGTTTGTGGTAAGCCCGGACCAGGTTCAGCAAGCGGGCGGCGTGACCCCAGCCGTTGTCGTACCAGGCCAGGAGCTTCGCCAGCCGGCCCTGGGTTTTCATGGTGGCGCGGGTATCGAAAATCAGACTGTGGCGATTGCCGATTACGTCACTGGAAACGATAGGATCATCGGTGATCTCGATTATCCGGGGCATCTTTTGAGCCGCTTCCCGGGCAGCATCGTTGATCGCCTCAACGGTGATATTGCTGTCCCGAAATTGCACCGTGAGGTCCAGGCAGGACCCGTCAGGTACCGGCACGTTCAAGGAGATGCCCTCCAGCTTGCCGGCGAATTGGGGCATGATCTGTTCCACCCAGCGGGGTGTCGCCGTGTCGTTGGGGATAATGTTGTCCGCCGCCGACCGGCTGCGCCGGAAGTCCGAGCCGGCGGAATCGTGGAGCGGCTGGTCGCTGGTGTAAGCGTGGATGGTGGTCATCATAGCCCGCTCAATATCGAATTTGGCATCCAGAAATTTCAGCATCAAGGCCATCACGTTAGTGGTGGAGGATCCGGCGGAGACCAGGAGGTCAGCGCTGGAAATGGTATCGTCGTTCACACCCATGATCACCACCCGGTCGATCTGTTCATCCGGCAGGTTGGGAATGATCACCCGGGGGGCGCCGGCTTCTAAGTGGGACTCCAGCTGCGAGCGCCGAAGATACTTGTGGGTGGCGTCGATCACCACGTCCACGTTATAGCCGTCCCAGGGGACCGAACCGGGTTCGCGGCCCCGAATCATGCGGGCGGTGCGCCCGTCATCCAGGTGCAAACGGTTTTTCTCTAGCCGGACCTCCTGGAGAAACGACCCATGGATCCTTCTGGAGAAACGACCCATGGATAGAATCGCGTTGCAGCAGGTAATGTAGAATGCGGGGGTCAGCCACGTCGCTGATGACGGCGATCTCCACATCCGGTTTCTCCGCGGCCAGCCGGTAGATATTGCGGCCGATCCGGCCGAACCCCATCAGACCGACCCTGATGGGGTCAGCATTTGATTGTGCGTTTGACATCGGTTTTCCTTCCAGGCCCGAACCACTAACGGCCTCGGGCAGGTTTAATAGGCACTGAACTGAGTGCCAAAGCTAATCCGGTGCTATTACCGGGTACAAGGGGCTTAATGAGGAGTTCCCCGCGAAATATTAGACCTCTATTCTTATGCTAACGGCTAATAGTGGGGATACGATCCGCTTTTTACCTCACCCCCTTCGGCGGAGTTTATCCTGAATCTGCCTCTCGGCGGATGAAGGGCTCAGGGCAGGCTTTTCGTTTCCAAGCCGTTGGCCACGCCCAAGGCGGAACGGAGGGTGCTTGGCGCGCTACTCCACCCACCCCGCTCACTCCGTGAGGCCTGAAGTTGCTACCTTTTAGTGGACACCCCAAGAAGTCATAGATTCACATGGCAGTAATGGAGGTATCTATGGTGGAGGACAAGAGATCGAGGCGGCAATTCACGCGGGAGTTCAAGAGCGAAGCTGTGGAGTTGTTGCTCAATGGGGGCCAGACGGCCGTGGATGTGGCCCGGAACCTGGGGATCCGGGTTGAACTGCTCTATCGTTGGAAGAACGAGTATCTGGGTAACCAGGAGTATGCTTTCCCAGGCACGGGACATCTGGCAGATCCAGAAGATGAAAAGACACGCAAACTAGAGCGTGAACTGGCTGGTGTTCGTGAGGAGCGCGATATCTTAAAAAAAGCGTTGGCCATTTTCTCAAGGACACCCAGA
>JACZSB010000168.1 GCA_022574435.1 Fidelibacterota bacterium | reverse complement strand
AACGGTGCAGATGCTCCAGTACGTGCCAAAGGGTAATCACGTCAAACGGTTTTAACTGCTGCTCAAAAAATTCGCTATCGGTAAAGGGCTCCAAACCGCTATTCAGCCGTACAGCCTCCCGGGCCGTTTCACTGGAATCCATTCCGGCTCCCTCCCAGCCGCCCCGTTTCATAGCATTTATAAAGGCCCCCGTGCCACAGCCCACATCGAGCAGCCGTCCAGCTTGCAGGCCGGACAAGCGCTCGATCAGGCGGCGCTTGCGCCACAACATTACCGGCCGCGCCAACCCGTAGGCCATATTGATCAAGCCCCGGCGGGTATCGGAATGTGAAATATACTCCTCGGACCGGTAGTAGCGCTCCATCTCGGACTCGTCCGGGGCCGGGCTGGTGAGCCGGGCGGCACAATTTGGGCAGGCCACCAGGTTGAAAACTTCGCCGGTCACCAGGTGATCCCGGATTGCGAAAACCGGTCGCAGCTCGCTCCCGCCACAGATCGGGCACTCGTTGAAAGTTGGCATGGGAGAATAGCGGCTTAGCGCAGGTTGATGAAGTCCAGTTGGGGCTGATATTTATGCATGAAAACTTGTTTTAGCGCCCGATGTTCCCCTCGGCTCAAGTTCTGGTCAGCGCGCACCAGATCGAATGCGGCCTGTCGCGCCAGACGGATGATGGGGCCATCCTCGATCAAGTTCGCCAAACGGAATTTCATGTAACCGTGCTGGCGGGCGCCGAACAGTTCCCCAGGGCCGCGCAATTTAAGGTCTTCGTCGGCGATTTCAAACCCGTTGGATGTTCGTTCCAGTATGGCCAGCCGGGCGGTCGTCTCCTCAGCGCCGCCCCGGCGCAACAGCAGGCAATGCCCGGGCAGCTCCCCGCGCCCGATGCGTCCCCGTAACTGGTGAATTTGGGTGAGGCCGAAGCGCTCGGCGTTCTCGATCAGCATCACCGTGGCGTTGGGCACGTCGATGCCAACTTCGATTACGGTGGTGGATACCAGCAGCTGCAGCTTGCCGCCCTGGAAGGCCTCCATCACAGACTCCTTGTGGGCGCTTTTCATCCGGCCGTGGAGATAGCCCACTTCAAATTCCGGGAATACATCGCGCGACAGGAGCAGATAGCCTTCCTCCGCGGCCTTTAGGTCCCCCTTTTCGGACTCACTGATCACCGGGTAGACCACGAAACACTGGCGTCCCTGTTGCAGCTCGCCACGCATCAATTGGTAGGCCTTCTGCAGCTGCTCCGGTTGCAGCACCCTGGTGGTGATCTTGCCCCGGTTGGCGGGGAGTTCGTCCAGCAGGGAGACATCCATGTCCCCGTGGTAGGTGATGGCCAGGGTCCGGGGAATAGGGGTGGCGGTCATGGCCAGGACGTGGGGATAATAACCTTTTTCCAGCAAGCGGCCGCGCTGCAACACCCCGAAGCGGTGCTGTTCATCCACGATGATCAACGCCAGTTCCTTGAATATCACGTCTTCCTGGATCAGGGCGTGAGTGCCTATCACCAACGGCAGACTACCGGCTTTGAGGCCTTGGAGGATCTCCGCGCGCCGCTCCTTGGGGGTGCCGCCGGTGAGCAGGGCCAGCGGCAGGTCCACCCCGGCACTGAGCGCCTTGAAGGCCCGGTAGTGCTGCTCGGCCAGGATCTCGGTGGGGGCCATTACCGCCACCTGGCACTTTTCCCGGGCCACGATGGCCGCAGTAAGCAGCGCCAGAACTGTCTTCCCGCTGCCCACCTCCCCCTGGAGCAGGCGATTCATCATTTTCCCCGACTGCAGGTCGGCCCTGATCTCGCGCATGACCCGGATCTGGGCGGCGGTGAGCTGGAAGGGCAGGCTGCGATAGATGCTCTCGGTGATCTCGCCCCTCTCGGGGAACTTGCGGCCCGGTAGCTCTTCCAGTGAGCGCCGTCGCAGAGCCATTAACAGCTGCAGGAAAAAGTGTTCATCGAACTTGAGCCGGAAGCGGGCTCCGTCCAAGGCAGCTTCGTCCAGCGGGTCATGGATAGTTCTTAAGGCCTCAGCCAGCTCTGACAGGCTGTATTCCCGCCGGAATTCGATGGAGAAATGATCCGCTACCGGGACCAGGCGCTCCCAGCAGGCCCGTATCACCCGCCGAAAGCGGCGGCTGTCCAACCCGGTGGCCCTCAGCGCGGCGGTGCCGGGATACAGGGCGATGATCCGGCCGGTGTTGAGGGGATCCTCAGTCTGGTCCAACAGGTCGAAGTCGGGGTGGATCATCTGCGGCTTGCGATAGAACTCCACCTTGCCATGGACCGCTACCCGATCGCCCACCTGGAATCGCCCCCGAATCCACTCGCTGTGGCGGAACCAGAGACAGGGCAGGGTGCCCGTGCCATCGGAAATGGTCACCTGAAAGAGCGGGCGGCTCTTGGAGCGGCGCATACCCCGGCCGGTCACCTGCCCTATGATGGTGGCCTGCTCGCCAACCTTCAGATCCCGGATCAACACTACGTTGCGCCGGTCTAGGTAACGGCGGGGAAAATAGTAGAGCAGGTCCGCCACCTGGTGCACGCCGGCCTCGGCCAGGGCTGTGGCCCGCACCGGACCGATACCCTTGACGAATTGTACCGGCTGGTCCAGGCCTAGCTTGAAATCGGCGGAGCTCACGATCACTGAGGTTCCGGGGCCGGGAAGCCGCCGACCGTATCTGTCTTCCACCGCTCCGGTTTCAAGCGCCGGTAAATCCGGTCCCACAGCAGGTAAAATCCCGCGCCGGTTATGAGCCCGGCCACCGCGTCCAGGGCATAGTGAAAGGCTCCGTAAGTGGTAGATATGGTAATGGCCAGGATCAGGGCTAGCAGTCCATAGCGCACGGCCGGCTTGCGGGGACGCCATAACAGGTAGCTGATCACCAGCCCGCCCACCTGGAAGCTGGGCAGAGCGCCGCCGCGACTGTGGCCCGCGCGGTTGAGGTAATCGATGAGCGGCCCGATGAGGCCCTGTTCGTGGAAGCGCAGGAAACGGTCATCCAGGGGACCTTCCACCGGGAACAGGCTGAAAATTATCAGGTACGATAAGAACCCCCCCAGCAGGATGAAGGCGTAGCGCGGATAGTCGGGGGTAACCCCGGGCCCGGTCCATACCTTATCCCGCCACCAGGCCAGGATCAGCCCTCCGGCCAGGAGCGGGTAGGAAACCAGGTAGAGCAGATGGAACAGTTCCCGCCATAAGGGACCGTGGAAAATGTCGGCCAGGTATTTATGGGGCGGACCACCGAACAGCCACCCCTCGGCGGCCAGAACCAGGTGGTCATAGTATTCACCTCCGTGGAACAACCACGCTAGAAAATCGATTTCGTAGTGCAGGGGCGCCAGAAACAGGAGCGGATAGAGCCAACGAACGACCGCGATATAAGGCTTTGCCGGGTCCATGGCGGACAGGCGCAGAACCAGGTAGACCAGCACCAGGTGCATCAGGGCCATCAGCAGGTAAAGCGGGCCGAAGTAGGAGCCTACGAAACTGACGGTGAAGGTGAGTAGCAGGTAGGCGATCAGCAGCCGGTCGAAGTGGCAGCGCGCCGGAGCGCTGCTGGTAGCCTGCTTATTGCCCATATACGCCTGCGCGAGTTATACGATAGTGAATTTAGCCTCGGGCGAAGTTATCTGAGAAGCTGTTGCCACCGGCCATACTCTCATTTCCGGTTCAGTTTGGTGATAGCATCCCGCCCGGCGTCTTTGCTTCTGAACAGATACTCCCGATCGATAGCCGCTTCCAGGGCCGCAATGGCCTGATCGTCACCCAGGTCCCCCAGGGCCTTCATAGCCTCATTGCGGGCCCGGAAGTGCGGGTCCTGCAGGTAACCCACCAGCAAGTCCCGTACCTGGTCGTTTCGCTTGGGAGCTAAGCGGCCCAGTTTTCCCAGCGTGCGGATAGCCTGACGGCGCACCTGTATTGGCCGGCCATACTGCGCCCATTCCATGGCCAGATCGATACCGGCTGGTTTCTTCAACTTTGCCAGAGCTGTCATGGCGCTGTCGCGGATAATCTCCCTGAAGGAGTCGGTCTCCAGGGCGGCATCGATGATCTCCCCGGCCCGCTTACTGCGCATATTTGCCAGGGCGGTCACCACGTTGGCCCGCACGTAGTAGCTGGCGTCGCTGGTGAACTGCTCCACCAGGGCCGACGCCACCTGCTCATCACCCTTATAGTCGCCCAGGGCGGTTACCACTTTCTGGCGGACCCGTGAATCGGGGTCTTGCAAGCCCCTCAGCAGCTCATCCCGGGCCGCCTTGGTTCTGATCTTGCCCAGACTTTTAGCCGCCTGTTCCCGGACACTGCGGAAAGGGTCTTCGCGCAGGGCGGCCCCTATGGCCACCGCCACCGCTTTCCGGTTATACTTGCTGAGCCAATCCGCGGCCCGGCGCCGTTCCACGTCGCCCCCGTTGGCCAGTTGATCGAGCAGCTCCTTTTTGCTCTTGTCGAAGGTCAGCTCCTTCAGGATCCAATCCTCGGGATCAAAAGCTACCCGCGCCGGTTTCGCCGCCAGCTCCAGGTAGAAAACCTCCTCGGCCCGGTTAACCTCGATGCTGAACGTCTCAGTGCCCGACTCACCGGTAACGGCCACCTGCACCGGCATGCGGAACAGGGGGGTCACCTGGTCCACTTGCTGGGTCTGCTTCACCTTCAGGGCCACCGCCGACCGTTTGCGGTCCCACTTCCAGGAGACTTCGTATTGCGGGTGGCCACCACGGAATATCCACTGATCGAAGAACAACTCCATCGGCCGGCCGGTGGCGTCCTCGATGGCCTGCCTGAAATCGTTGGTCTCCACCGCCTGGCCGGCGTGGGTCCGGCCGTAGTGCTTAATCGCCTGCCACCACAGCTCGTCGCCCAGCTGGTAGCGGATCATGTGCAGCACCAACGCGCCTTTCTGGTAGGTATGGCGGTCAAACATTTCCGTGGGATCTTCATAACGGTTGGTAACTATGGGCCGGCGGTAGTCTTCCCGGTCCTCCTTCAGATAGCGCTCCTTGTTGCCCTCCATTTTCATGAGGAATTCACGCCGGCCCTGATCGTGCTCGACCCACAGGGCATCGAAATAGGTGGCGAAGGCCTCATTGAGCCACAGGTGATTCCAGTTTTTGGTGGTTAGCAGGTCGCCCCACCATTGATGGACCAGTTCGTGGGCCACCAATCCGTCGCTGCTGAAATCCAGGTGAGCGATCTCATCGTGCAGGGTATTGTCGGTCATGGTGGTGGCGCTGACGTTCTCCATGCCGCCCCACATGAAATCGGTGATGGTGGTCTGGGCGTACTTTTCATAGGGATAATCAATGCCGATCACCGTAGAATAATACTCCATCATATCGGTGGTGCGGCCAAAGGACCGTTCCACCAGGTCCTTATCACGCGGGTCCACGTAGTACAGCACCGGGATGCCGCGCCATTCGTCCCGCACCTCGGTGAAATCACCCACTACCAGTGAAATCAGGTAGGTTACGTGGGGCACATTTTCCCGCCAGTGAAAGGTGACGGTGCCCTGAGCGGGATTCTCTTTGGTCGCCAACAGCTCCCCATTGGAGATGGCCAGCTGCCCGGCCGCCACCGTGACGATCATCTCGGAGGTGGCCAGGTCGTTGGGGAAATCGTAACACGGAAACCAGTAGTGGTGTTCTTCCTGTTCGCCCTGGCTCCAGACCTGATTCGGTTTATCCGGGTAGGCCTCATCCGGCCGGACAAAATAGAGACCCATCTTGGGCTGCACCTGATAGGCCACTGCCACGGTGATGGTTTCGTCCCTATCATAGGGACGGTCCAGATCGATGATCAGGCGGTCTTCCTGGTGCTTGAATTCCAGTTTCCGCCTGCCCGGGCGGGAGGCTTTCCCGGTGGACACGTCGGGGACCAAGGCCACCGATTCGATCTCCATCTCCGCCGCGTCCAGCACCAGTTGGCTGAAGCCGTCATTGATCGGGATGAAAGTAATGCTTGATGTCCCAACTACTGTCCCGGAGTCCTGATCGATGTTCAACTCCAACTTGATATGCTGCACGTCGTAGGTGCGGACCCGGGTATAGTGCAGTCGGGACCTTTGATTGCTGAACCCCCGGTCCTTGACTATTTCCTGTCCAACTGATGGTGAAACCAGCAGAGCGGAACAAAGTAGGTATAGGCAACTTGAGGCGAAACGCTTCATCGCTGGCTCCTGAATATTGGGTTGTGATTATATTTACTTGCTGAAGGCCGGAAATTAAGC
>JACZSB010000167.1 GCA_022574435.1 Fidelibacterota bacterium | reverse complement strand
TTTGACGCCGGTGTGCAGTACTATAACTTCCTAAACGTCTCCGGCCTGTCCATCGGTGTGGTGCTGAAGAACTTCGGGGGCCCCATGACTTATGGGGGGTCCGCCTTGTGGACCGAGGCCCAGGTCACCGGCAGTAACCGCCAGACAGAGTGGTACAAGGTGGAAGCGGCCGCATTTGATATGCCCTTCGTCATGGATATCGGCGCCAACTATCGTCTCGATCTGGGCGCCGGCAACCTCGACCTGGGCGCAACGTTCGAGAATAATCATTTTGCCCAGGATGAATACCGCCTCATGGCCCAGTTCAGCCTGGGCGACCTGGCAACGGTGCGCTTTGCCAATGTCACGACGGCGATAGTTGAGGTTGAGGATGATCCCGAGACGGACATCAATGAAAAGGAACTCTTCAAGGATGCCCCTCTGGAAAACATCTTTGCCGGTGTCTCCTTTGGTGCCACCTTGAACCTGAAACAGCTAACCGGGCTGGACCTGAGCATCGATTATGGTTTTATCGCAACCAAAGTCTTCGCGGATAACCAAGTTTTCGCGTTGCGATTGGGTTTCTAGTACTTCCCGCCAAAGAACTTAAGCAAGAGACGTCAAATGCCCATGCCATACCGGCGGGGCATTTGTGTTTTGCCCGCTGCATGGCCATGAGCATCCCTCGGTCTTCATCTGGAAGTGCAACGCCACCCTGCTTGAAGATGGGGAGCATGACACCCGCTATCTGAACCTCTACGGAGAAAACTATCACGCGCCGTTCGCGGCGGGCCCATGGGGGGTGAGGTGGTTGGCCGGGAAGGCCTATTTGGTGGGCGTTAGCGCCGGAGGGTGGGCCGGGCCAGGGTAATCAGCACGGGCAGCAAGGTGACACTGGCCAGCAACGCCACCGTCAAGATCAGACTGGCAATCAGGCTGAACTGGAACAGGGGGACAAAGTTGGAAAGCAGCAGCACGCTGAATCCCAACAACAATACCACAGTAGTACTGATGATGGCTTTACCGGTGGTGTGCAAAGTTGTGCGGATCGCAGGCCGGTAATGACCGTCATTGCGCTCGAACTCCTGACGAAAGCGGGCCAGGAAATGGATGGTGTTATCGATGGCGATGCCAAAGGCGATTACAAAAGTCATGGCGGTGGTGGGCCGCAGTTCGATACCGGCGTAGCCCATGAATCCCGCTGCCGCCAACAGAGGAAGCACATTGGGGAAGATGGACAGCCCCGCCAGCTTAACAGAGCGGAATAGGATAATCATAGAAATGAAGATGATTATGAAGGCCAGGAAAAAGCTATAAGTCAGATTCTTCACCAGATGCTCATTGGTCTTTAGAGCCAGGAGTGTTGCTCCCGTGATGGTAACGGCCTGTTCCGGGGGCAGATTGGCCGCCGCCCAGTTATGGATTGCGCCCTTGATGTGGTTGGCTTGCTGGTGGTTGATATTCTCCACTCTGGCTGAAATGCGCCCATCGCTGTAAGTGAAGTTCACCAACGATTCCACCGTCTCCTGGTCATAGAGCGCCAACAGGTCCGCCACTTCATCCGCCGATTGGGGGACCCGATGCCCGCCCGAGCCCAGGAGATCATTCAATAACACAATGTGCTGGGCCAGTGATACGCTGGCGCTGACGGCAGGAAGTTCACCCACGAAGCGCTGTAGCCGGTGCAACCGGTCCAGGTTATCAGGCTGGAGCAATCCATCTGTAACACCGGTATGATAGACAATCTCCAGTGGTAGTATACTCCCCATTCGCTCCTCGATAAAGGAGAGGTCATCGGCCAGCTTTGTACCTGGCCGGAGGTCTTCCAGCACGGGAGCATTGGTGTTAATGCGCAGGATCCCCACCAGTGAGATAAGCAGAATCAGCAGCGAAGCGCCCAGCACCATCCGGGGGTGCCGCTCGTTCCAACGCCCCAAGGCCTGGGCCGCCTTCAATCTACTGCCGGCTGCCTGGCGGGCAATAATGGTGGCGGGCGGTGGCTTGATCTGTAGCAGGAGGGCCGGGATTATAATGGTCGTCAGTATGAACATCAGCATGGCGCCGGCGGCCAGTACCACGCCGAACTCCTGCATGATCCGGATATTGGATGCAATTAGCGAAAAAAAGCCGGCGGCGGTGGTGAAACTGGTAAGGAACAGGGCCGCCCCGATGCTGCGGATCACCTCGTCCAGAGCCTGGCGGTTGTTGAGCCCTATATTGAGCTGCTCATAGTATTTCACCATGATATGGATACCGTCGGAAACCCCCACGATTAACAGCAGGTTGAAGGTGATAAAGGATACGATATTCACCGTTACACCAGCCAAGGCCATGAGACCCGCTACCCAGGTGAGGGTTACCAGGATTGCCGTCAACGGCACGAAAACCGCCCGGCCCTGGCGGAAGAGCGCGAATAGCATCAATAGTGATATCAGCATAGCGGCTGGCAGGAATATGGCCCGCTCGCGGTTCATGTACTGGACGTAGCGGGTCCGGATGATGGGCAGGCCGGCATCGTGCCATTCCCAGGGAATCCCCACCCGTAACGAATCGATCTCCTCCAACAGGGTTTCGAGGGCGGTATGAGTATTATAGTCGTCGTTAACGTTGACCAGCACACCCCCTAGTTGACCATCGCTGGAGATCACCACATTCCGGTAGAAGGGATGCTCCAGCAGTTCGGCCTTACGGGCGGGGATCTCATGGGCCGGCAGATCGGCAGGAAAGTAATAATCGAGGGTGAGCAGGCCCTCTTCCAAACTCATCCGGTCGATATTGGTGAGGGAATAAACCTGTTCCACCCCCTCCAACTCCTCCAGGTCCCAGGTCAGATGCCGCACCAGCTCCAGGTTTGCCGGCGAGCATACCGAATCGGTTTCGTAGACCATCAGGAACAGGTCGTCATCCAGGGCGAAATTTTCCCTGAAATCAAAATATATTTGGCGGTCGGGATCTTTCTCTGGAAAGAGCTGCTCGATTGTGAAATCGACCTGCAGGAACTGGATATGATAGCCCAGAGCGGCCGTAATCAGCGCTATAACGCCCAAAATCGTGCGGGGGTGGTTTATGACCAGCCGACTGAGAAAACGAAGCATAGAGCGTAACTAAGGTTATCCAGCCTGTTCTGGACCGGTTGCTTAGGTGGTTTTCCCTGTTCCGCTAAAGAAGGGCGCCCATTTTTCTTCCGGAGAGGGCGACGTAAGCAGACTGACTACCACCAGCAAGGTCATGGAAATCAGTACGCCGGGGATCACAATATATTCGCTGCCGGCGAAATCGAACTCGGAGCCGCCCATGGTGATGGTGAAATCCATCCCCAGTCGGCTCAGCAATCCGATCCCTAAAATGCTTACCAGGCCGCCCGCGATGCAGGCCACGCCACCCTGGGGGGTTACCCGCTTCCACAGGAACGCTGCCAGCAAAGCCGGAGTCAGGCTGGCGCCTACCAGCGAATAGGCGTATAGGGCCATCGACAGGACGGTTTCAAACTGGGTCAGAAGCAGCAGCGCTAAAACCCCGAACAGCGCTATGGCAATCCGCTGGACCAATAGCATCTGCTTATCCGATGCATCGGGCGAGAAGAAGCGCTGGAAGAAATCGCGACTGACATTGGTGGAGGGCACCAGCAGGAAGGTGTTGCCGGTGGAAAGCACAATAGCAATGGCCGCCGCCAGCAGCACAGCCCCACCCAAGACCGGCAGCCCGTGCCGGGCGATATGCAGGATTATCGTTTCCGAAGCGGCCCGGCCCAGCATCGAAGTCTCGGTCATCAAGTCCGGGAATGCGGCCCGGCCCACTATAGCCAACAGGGCCAGGGCGGTCTCGATGAGCATCACCCCGGCCACCATGCCGATGACGGCCTTGCGGGCGGCGCTTTCATCCCGGGCGGAGAAGAATTTCTGATACATGCCGCTCTCCCCTAATAGTAACAAGAAGGTGGGCAACGCGACCCCGGCCACCCAGAGGAGATTATGCCCGCCCAGAGGGGTCAGGTGCCCGGCGGGGAGTTGCTGGACCACCGCGCTCAGGCCACCCACCTCGTAAATCATGTACGGCAGGGCAAACAGTACGCCCAGGGTAATGATAACACCGTTAAAAATATCGACGGTGACTATAGATACCATCCCGGCCAGCACTGTGAAAATGACAATTGCCGCAGCGGTAATGTACATTCCGGTGGTGGGAGAGATGGCGCCGTCGGTAACAATGCTGAGAATCCAGCCGCCACCCCGGAACTGGTAGGCGGCGATGGTGACGTAGGCCAGGATTATGGCCAGGGTACCGAGCAGGCGCGCGGCGGCGTTATAGCGTTTCTCCAGGAGGTCGGGCACGGTGTATTCGGCGATGCGCCGCACCCGGCCGGCGATAAAATAAGCCACCACCAGTCCCACCCAGGCGCCAAAGGAGAACCACAACATGGACAGGCCCGACCGGTAAGCCAACCCGGCGCCACCGAAGAGTGAGCCTGAGCCGATCCAGGTGCATACCAATGTACCTACCAGCAGAGGCACCGGCACCGAGCGCCCGGCCACCATGAAGTCTTCGTGGCTTTTCATCGATCGGGAGCGCCACAGGCTGATACCAATCAGGATCAGTGGGTAAAGAAACACTACGGCCACAAGCAGGTTCATCTATTTCCTCCGGTCGAGTTACAGGATGGGCTGAACACGGTGTCCAAGTTAGCCCAATGATATGTGACCAATCTGGCCTACCGCTCGCAGGCCCCCGGTACTGCCAGTTTATATGAGTAGCTGGCGCCGGCGATTGGGCAGAAGGTGGTACAACTTATAGCTGGCGTACCCCTTCCGCTATCCGTTCCACAGCTTCCTTGATATTTTCGATTGAATTGGCGTATGACAGACGGAGGTAGCCCTCACCGAATGAGCCGAAGGAAGCCCCGGATAAGGTGGCCACGCCATAGTCCTCCAGGAAGTACTCCTCGAGCTGCTTGCTGGAGCGGGGCAGGGCCGTTACGTTGGGAAACACATAAAAGGCCCCCAGCGGTTTTTGACAGCTGATGCCCTCAATGCGGTTGAGCCCCTCGACAATCACGTCCCGGCGACGCTGGAATTCGGTTACCATTGCGCCGGCTTCCTCCTGGGGACCCTGGAGGGCCTCAACACAGGCCAGTTGCACGAAACTGTTGGTGCAGGAGTTGCTGTTGGTCATCAACCGGGCCACCCAGAAGGCGGTTTTCTCCGGCATCACCCCGTAGCCGGCCCGCCAGCCGGTCATGGCCCAGGTCTTGGAGAAGCCGTCCAGCATGATGGTGCGCTCAAGCATCCCCGGGAACGACAGCAGCGAAACGTGGTCACTGCCGTAGATGATGCGCGAGTAGATCTCATCGGCCAGCACGGTGAGGTCGTGCTCCACAACCAGTGCGGCGATGCTTTCCATCTGCTCGCCGGTGATCAGGCCGCCGGTGGGATTGGCGGGCGAGTTCAGGACCAGGAAAGTGGTTTTGGGAGTGATCAGCGCCGCCAGCTCGTCCACGTCGATCCCGAACTCGTTCTCCTCGCGAATTGGCAGCGGCACCGCTTTGGCCCCCAGCCAGTTGATCACCGATTCGTAGATCGGAAAGCCCGGGTTGGGATAAATCACCTCGTCGCGGGGGTCCACACAGGCCAGCAGGGAAAAGAAGATGATCGGCTTGCCACCCGGCGTGACCACGACATTATCAGGGCCCACTGCGACGTCTCGGGAGCGGGACACTTCGGCGGCAATAGCCTCCCGCAGTACCGGCAGCCCAGCCGCAGGGCCGTAATGAGTGTGCCCCTGATCGAGCGCGCGCTTGGCGGCAGCCCTGATATTGGCGGGGGTGTCGAAATCAGGCTCGCCGATCTCCAGGTGAATCACATTGCGGCCCCGGGCTTCCAGGGCGCGGGCCTTTGAAAGTACCTCAAAGGCGGTCTCGGTGCCCAAGCGGGCCATACTTGCTGCGAATTTCATGTGGTAAGTCCCTAATATAATATATAGGTCTTTATAAATAGTACGCCGCAGGTTCGGCCTGCCTATTTGCCGGCGCTCAGCGAGATGGAAATCTGCCGCTAAATTATGATTATTATCTCATAATTTAAGGTCGTTTAATGACCGGAACTAAATATCGGCTCCAAAGTCTTCGGCGCAAGGAGCTCTGACCAAGCGGTTATCATCGTTGCACCCACAGAGGGTTTCCTGCTAGATTCAACGGTCAAACCGGCACCGAACCAAACTGTTGGCGGACCAGACACTCCATCGTAACGG
>JACZSB010000166.1 GCA_022574435.1 Fidelibacterota bacterium | reverse complement strand
TAATTGAAACATTGTCTTTATTGCCTCGCAGCGGCATATCAAATTATTATCGGCGGTGTCCTAATTCTTTGGGCTTTTGCGTGTTGTTCGGCGTTCAATGCTCTCACTTCATCGAGTAGTTCAGTCTCTAAGATGATACCCTTCCTCACTAGTAGTCGCGTTATTGCCTCAATCTGGATCATATTACTGTAGACCAGATCCTCGTTGGATACCGTTTCCCGTTGCTCTTTAGCCATCACCCCTCCCTTACAAGAATGCCAAAATCATCTCCGTGCTTGATTGTGCCGGGGGAATGTAATACTATCAGCCTTGGAATACACTATCTTGCCTGGGGCTTCCACTGGCTCCACCCCAGGAGCCGGGCTCAAACGGGGGCCCTGGGCATTCTTTACCAAATGAACCAGCAAGCGGAAATCGGAAGCCGGCTCAAGCAAATCAGGGAACACCTGGAAGAGACTCAGACAGTTTTCGGTGAGCGCTTCGACTGCTCACGGGATGATATTGCCAACTACGAGCGGGGGCTGTGTGATTTACCCGATAAGCTGCTGGCAGCGCTGGATCGGCTGGGCTTCAATTTGCGTTGGTTACTCAACAATGATGGGGCTATGATCCGTGATTAGGCTTACGGGGAGGAAGTTTGTACTGAAAGGGGAATCTAATGGGCAGGAAGAGGGGATCGGTGAAGGCATATTACCACCTGGCAATCAGACAGGGGAAACAAGCTTCCCGCGTTCAGCTAATAACATTCGACTCCGGAGCTGAGAAACGTGCTCAAGCGCACGCCATGCAGGTTAGGGGGACTGTAATGCCGGTAAAGGCGGTCTATAGTGTGATGAATCCCGATTCGGTAGAAGCGCTAGGCCCAGGCTTCATTGTTGTGAAGCGCAGACCAAAGTATAATCTCGTAGTAAATGCGAGTTTCCTTTACGCTGAGATCGAGTGAACGACAGTCATCCCCGACGGGCTAGTCCGTATGGGCAGTGTTTGCAGCGCAATGGCTTAAAAAGGTGCTTGGCCTATCGACGAGGGCAGGTAGCAAGTGTGCAATAAATGAGCAGTCTGCTCTCTGTTTGTTACTCCCCCGTCGTGAAATACAAAAAGAGGTAGTAAACAGGGCGGGGATTTGACTATTAGTGACCAGTTGTGATTAGATTTAGACATTGCTGGTATGGTTCTAATAAGCCATCAATGAAAACCGTTGGATATGCAGAATGTATCTCTTACCTTTTACTCCGCTATGTGCAAAGGGCTCTGTACCAACAATACGCTGATCCCATGATCAATGATTAGATACGCACTTGATCAATTGGGGTGGCATTCCTTTGAATCTCTAATTCAGTCACTGCTTAAGGCAGAACTGGGGCTAGGTGTAGAATCATGGGGTGAATCTGGAGACATTGGCCGTGATGCATACTCAGAGGTCCCTTAGCCTACCCAGCCCGCAACCACCTTGAGGATGGCCCTTTTATTTTTCAAGTTAAATTTGTAAGTGGAGCAAATGCTGTAAGTTCCAATTCTCGCTCAGCAATTATAGGGGCCGTACGCAACGAACTGACGCGAATCGATAAGCACATAAAGGACGGCAAATGGGTCGAACCCAGATACTATGTTTTTTATACAAATGCTCCATTGTCCACAATCTTAAAAGGCGAAATAAGGGGTCTATTCGCAAATGCAATGCCTACTTCGAAAGTATTTTCGCACGGTGGCAAGGACATTAGTGATATCCTTGATGACAATCCTAATATTCGCCAATCCTTTCCACAAATTCTTGGCCTGAGAGACTTGGATAAGTTAATTAGTGAGTCTGTCCACTCAAAAATAGTTCAAAGAAGCAGATCAGCAATTGAAGAGGCCCGCAGTCTCGCAAGTATTTTTATTCCAACTCGCTCATACTTCGAAGCACTCAACACACTAAAGAAGCATTATTTCGTTGTACTTGACGGGCCACCCGAAATGGGAAAAACGGCCATTGCACGTATTTTATCATTAGTATATTTGCTCGAAGGTTTCGAAGCCATAGATTGCCGCGATCCAGACGACATATTCTCTCTTTTCAAGAACAACGTCAAACAAATATTTATTGCCGATGATGCATTTGGCCGGACAGAGTACAATATTGCCTCAGGACTAGCCTGGGAACGGGACCTACCGAAACTTCTAAATAATATTAATGAGAATCACCTTTTAGTGTGGACCTCTAGAAAACATATCCTACAGTATGCTCTTGCTGCAATGGACCTATCTGGCACGTCAAGAAGATTCCCCAAACCTAGTGAGGTGCTGGTTGATGCTAGTGAATTAACAATCGCAGAAAAAGCACTAATTTTATATAGGCATGGCCGAGCAGTTAATCTTGAAGAAGACGAGCGTATGTCCGTTAGGACATTGGCCAGGAGGATTTCAACTGATAAGAACTTTACACCAGAAAGAATACGGCGTCTGTTCACAGACGAATATAATATTGATTGGCATAATCTGGATTTTGATAGAACGCACGAAATAATAGTCCACTCTCTAGCAAATCCTACGGATCACATGACAAAGTCATTTAATAGTTTATCGAACAAATATAAATGGCTTCTGATTACTATTCTTGAAATTGAAGGTTTTTTTACTCGGGCATCTGATATCCTCGAGCGTCTGTGTCAAAGAGTCGGGGCAATGACCCAAACTACTTTTGATAGGCTACTCAATGATTTAGACGGCACATTTATCCGTGTAAATGTAGCGAAGAATGAATCAGTGCGGACAGTGGATTGGATCCATCCGAGTTATAGAGATTTACTAATTGAAGTCCTACAGAATGATCAAGAGTTGCAGGAGGAATTCCTGAAAACCGCTAATGTTGAAGGCATTACACTCGCATTATCTGTGTCTGGAAGCAGTTACGGTGAACGACTATTACCTTTTACCAAAACTGAAAATAGTTTCAATATTATTCGTACGAGATGCCTTGAAATGCTGAGAGATACACCTAATACCAGGAACATAAAAGTGCTATTTGATGCACTCCAGAAAGCAGTTTCACATGAGAAAATAACTGATAGAAAAAGGGGAAGAATTAAATCTATCCAAATTGAAATGGCGACTCTATTTATTGAACATTGTCAGGATAGTACAATTCCGCTTGCTTCAATATTGGAGTCGATTTCTGATATTCACATCTTGTACCCAGAGGAAGCACCTCGTATTTCGATTATTCCAACCCTCGACGGAATAATAGCAGGCCTATTGGAGGACGCTATCAATATGACTGAAGGTGTATTTGATTTAACAGATATTAGTTTCTACGATCTTAACCTCATTTATGAAATAATAGAATCATATGATGACCATCCTAACAAGCATGAGTTTGAAATGAAGATAGGTACTCTATTCGACGAGATCGATCACCACTTATTTGATTCTATTTCAGATGTGGAAATCACCGGGGATAAACAGACCGATGAACAGGCACTGAGCGACTTAGAAAACTTAAAATACTATTTAACAATATTTAGCGAAGCAATTGATAATCAAGGAATAGAGAATTTAATTACTAAAATTGTTCGGGAGATATCTAACCTTGAGGAGTCGATACCTCCTGATCCTGAGGATCCCCATGAGATTTCCGGTGGCGAAATGGGAGGATTTAGTATTGAAGGCCTATTTTCAGACTTTTGAGCATTTTTTTGAGACCTAGTAAGCCGATCCAGCCTAGGGATATCCAATAGGCTTGATAATGGAGGGTCGAGAATGGGCATCACCCGGACGAAAAATCAAATAATTCTTTTTCCCAATACGATGCTTTAACTCCACGCTACTGTTGCGGTTTATTTTCTTGAGGCAGTAGATGGTGATGTCACGAATCTGGTCAAGAGAAAGGCTAATCTTATCGTAATCTTTCTTCAATCGGGATTGCGTGACATGCAGTTTGTCCATAGTTCATCCTAAAAACTATCTGGTCCAAAACAATATTCACCACACAACCTATCTTCTGTGGTGAATACCGACTAAAAGTTACAGGTTTAGTGGTGTAAAGGCTAGGAAGTGTGGTGAATGCCGATGCAGTTTAGAAAAAGGGGCGGGGAGCCCCTTAATCTAGCCTCTCAAGCGCATCATCGAGGTCTTTGCTCACCACCGCACTGTAAACGGAAGTGGTTGAAACGCTACTGTGCCCCAATTGCTGCTGAACCAGCCGTAGGTTGTATCCTGAAGCCTTGTAGAGGTTGGTAGCGTAGGTATGTCGGAGGCTGTGGATGGAATAGTTGGAAGATAATCCGGCGCGTTGGGCCCATTGCTTGAATACCTGGCCGATACCGAACCGCGTCATATAGTCACCGCGCTTAGAATAGAACAGATATGGGCTCTCAGTACTGCGGTAATCCAGGTAATCGGTGATTAACCGCTTCAACTTGGCCGAAAACTGCACAACTCGGTCTTTTCCCCCCTTGCCATTGCGCACATGGAGGGCATTTTGTCCCTTTTTGATGTGTAGATTCTCGACCTTCAGGTTGGCTAGTTCCGATACTCGCAGCCCAGTGCCGAGCGCGAGTTCAATGATCAATTGATCGCGGACAGCAATCTGTGACCCCTTGGTTTTCGCCAGGGCTGCCGCGTTGTTGAGGGTTAGGCGGAGTTGTTTGACTTCTTCTTCAGTGAGGTACTTCTCTGGTGTGATGATCCAATTTGGCATGATAACCCCTTTCTATAGGGTTCTTATGCCCGAATTGTTTGGTTTCTTTTGTTTGCTCACTCCGTCACTAAATGCGGAGCGGGGCGTTGAACTGAGTTAATGCCATAAGATGGTCAATAGCGTAACTTTAGTCAATCTAAAGTAGTCGGTGTTATTTTTCTTTGGATATACAACTTTCTTATATTAATGGAGACCCAAATGACACTACTGGAGTTGGGCATAATATCTCAAATACTGCTAACTATTATCACTTTCACAGGAATTAGTATATCTCTGTACCTCTCAGTAAAAGCACTTCGGGAGGTACAAGCAGATCGACGACAAAGGCAGAATCCTCATCTTGCTTTCGAGATAGGCGGGGCACGTTTCCCTGTAGAATTTATCAAAGCAGGATATACAATTCCCGGTATACGACCTGATTTCGCAAAGAAGTTTTTCAATGATCTGCCGGACGATGCAGAGTCGGTGCGTATTAAAAACCGAGTATTAGGAGATGGAAACATCGAATTCATTTATTACGGTCATCTCAATAACTACGGACTCGGACCTGCTTTGGAGACAAAAATCACATGGGTAGCAGAGAAAGTTAAAATAGGGGCTGAGACATTCGTAATTGACGAAATGAAGTTACAAGAGCCAAGATACAATCTAAGGCTAAACACAATGCCACCTAAGCATCAGCACATCCAACCTGGAGACGCAACTGAATTTGGAGGACTCCCAGTCTTCATACAGAAGGACACAGAAAAGAAGGTTACCGAAGTCAATGGTGTCCTTGTAATCAGATGCAAAGATGTATCCAGAAGAGAACACACTGCCTTGCAGGATTTCTACCTTAAAACGGGGTATAAGGATAGCCAACCATGGGTTCATGTAACATTCTTGGGTATCCGTTCAGCAAGCGAAGAGGACTGACTTCAGCATCTATGGAATAAGAAAGGTACGGTTAACCATAACCCAAACTGGAGGATTATCCATGGACTTAACGTCGTACTGAAACCTGTCCGTAAGGGACGTGTATTCCACGCTTGGGATCTCAAAGGCGACGCTGTACCGGCATCTTAAAAATAACGGTCAGGGTCATCAATGAAAGGAGGAAGTGCTTGTGGAAGATACTGTTACCCAACCGGATAAAAGTCAGCCTATACCCAGTCTATCACGCTGACACCGGCCAAATGGATTGGTACTATAAACTGGACGGAATGCCACTGCTCGAGTGGGTCAGCAAACAAGTAGTCAGACTGATGGGCAACCTTACTTTGGATCAGATTAAGGTCACTCCGGAAAAATTCAGCACACCACTACCGCGAATAGAAATACCGTTCAAAATCACGGACATTCGCACTGGCGAAATCATCATAACACTAGCAAGGGAGTAAATCGATGATCATTGCAAACCCCTGGACCATAGGACGGACAATCAGGATCTGTCAAGCCGTCATTGGTACGATATTGATGGTTTGCGAGATGGTTAGTCTCATTGCAAACAAGGATGAGTTTGACTCTTAATAGACCCCTCTAAACTACCTCGCTCCCGTCGGTAAATGGGTATA
>JACZSB010000165.1 GCA_022574435.1 Fidelibacterota bacterium | reverse complement strand
ACCTGCAACCATGGCATTTATCTGGGGAAGATAATGCGACAGTTCCCAACCCCAGATCCGGTAGATCAGTACACCGGCCCCGGCATCCATGAAGTCGATGGTGGCCTGGGCAGGCAGTTGTGCGATGAAAGCCGCCATGATGGCCGCCGAGGAACCCGCCATAACGGTCGCTGGCGGCGGGATTACCTCCCGGATGGCGGCTGGGGGCGTTACGGAAATTATACTCACCTGCGCAGCCCGGTATTGCACCCAGGCCTCGTAAGCCCAATAGGCCGCCACGCCGATCATAACCAGAATGATCAGGTTCCACAACCGCCGGGCAAACGATTTTCGGAGCTTTACCTGCGCCGGCGGCGCTGAGGTCTTTTGAACCCGTCCCTGCATGCGGTCGATGATGGCCTCTTCCGTCCCCACCTGCTCCGGTTTGGGAATCGTGGCTACCTCGGCCTGCAATCCCGGCGGTCTTAAAAGGTTTATCTCAAACACGTTTCACCGCCCACACCGCGTGGGCCAGCTCAGCGAAAGCCGACTGGTTAAAGCGATTGTCCGCTTCCGGCGCCTCGGGCCAGTTCCAGCGCCAAAAGGGGTTCAGCAGCGAGACGCTGCTCTGCTCCCGCTCCAGGATCCGCTCCAAAAATTCCTCCGTGCCGGATCCCTGGTAAACGAATACATTCTCCACTTCCGGAAACAGGGCGTCCTGCCCCTCAGCCAACTGCTCAACAAAGGTGGCTATGGGATTGCGCAATTTGCTCCGCCCGGTGGTGGTAATGTGATGTACTTGGCCGCCATCGCGGTCCAGCAAATGCAACGCCTGAAACTGGCCTTCCAGGATCTCGAGGAACTGATCCCTGCCGTCCTCCGATACCCGCCAGAACATCCGCCGGCCCCGCTCCAGCCCCGGCACCACCTGCCGGGCGTAGTTCATGGCCGAGAAGACCCCTATTGATAGCAGTTGCTGCTGGGTGCCCACAGTGGGCAGGGCGGCACTTATGGCCCGGCGCAGTACCACCGGAAAATCGATATTCAAGTATAATCCCCGGACGAGATCCACCGGGTATTGGAAGCTCTCGTAAAACGGTGTGCTGCCGAACCGGCACTTCAATATAAAGTCCAGCTGCTCCCCCACATCCCAGGATGGGTCCACTTCCAGAACCGAGTACTTACAGAATGAGGCGTCGATGGTGAGATATAGCAGCGGCAGCCCATCAGCCGCGTTCTGAGCGGTAATCTGCTTGATCAGTTCGCGGACATTGGCAATGTTGTGGAAGCCGTCAACCGTCTGCTCCCAAGGAATTACCTGGCAGGCCAGCAGACGGACCTCATCACCGTGGCTTTCCCAACTCAGGTATCGGACCTCACGTTCTGAAACGGCAATGGCTAACATTGCGGCTTAGCTAGCGGGCCGGGGAGGTCATTCACTACTGCGCCACGATGGCTTACTATCGACAATCTCCCCATGATCGAGGGCTTTGAACTTGAAAAACAGATACCGCCGTTGCTCATTCAGGTCTGATTCGGGAAAGGCAATAGTCAACACCGTACCGGTACTATCAAGTTTGATCTCGTACGGTAGTCCGGATACCGGATTTTTTAGCAGGTCCTCAGTCAGGCGATAGCGAAACCAGGCATAGTCATTGAGCAGCTCGGTATGGCTGCCATAGCTGGTATCGGTGGTGCGCAGATAGGCCGGGCTATCCATCAGCACGCCCAACCCCTTGCTGCCGTTGATATAAACCGTGTCCTCCACCGAGCGCTCTTCATTCCACAGCGCCACAGCATAAGTGGTATCCAGCATGGTGTCCCGCACCGTCCGGGATACGGTAAAAGTGGTGTCCATTTGGATCAGCAGTATTTTCGGAATATCCACCGTATAGGGTGACCCGTCCACGTAGATTATCTGCTCCCCGATAAAGGTGGTATCGCCCACCAGGGAATCGTGGGTCTGGCTGATCAACTTGAAGAGGAACGGGCCATCGGTGGTATAGCTATCGCTGATGGTGCGGTAGAAATCCTCAGTGGCCTGGATGATGGTCATCCGGCGGCGGCTTTCATCACGGGCCCGGTCCTCTTCGGCCCAGATCGCCTTGGGAACGTAGATTACCACCACCAGCACCGCCACTGCCAACACAACTCCCCAATCCAGGATCACACTGGCCAGCTCATTGGGCAGACTGTGCCACCATCGTGAGATACCACTCAGCGCTCGGCCCACTCCAACCTGCTTCTGTTCGTTTTGGTCGCTATTCAATTGCATGGTCCTTTTCTATGGTGCTGTCCGCTGCAATGATGAGCTGCTGCTCCCATCGAGCGATCAGTTTGGGGCCGATTCCATCGATTTTTGCCAGTTCCTGGATGGTCCGAAAGTATCCGTTTTCGGAACGATAGTCGATGATTTTTTTTGCCAGCACCGGCCCGATCCCTTTCACGGCTTGCAGTTCGCTGCTACCGGCCCGGTTGATATCCACAGGGCTGGCAGGCACAGTCCCATCGCTGCCGCTGGCAGCCAAATAGCCCTGGGCCCCGGTCTGGAAAGCTTCCAGGTACTGCCGCCGCTGTGCACGTTCATTCTCCCCGGGCAGCTCCCAATAATCACGCACCAACTTGGTGAGCAATCCAACGAGAAAAAGCACGGCCAACAGCTGCAGGATGCGTCGCTCTTCAGTAGTGAAAAGTTTCACTTTTGCTATCCTTCGAACTTCCTGAATCGCCCCGCCTCTGGAATTTGCGATTCCAGGCTTTGCAACTCCTCATAGGCCTTGCGCTGCTCCCGGGTAATCTGTTGCGGCGTAATAACCTGGATGCGTACCAATTGATCCCCCCGGCCGCGACCGCGCAGCTCCGGGAAACCCTTGCCCCGCATGCGCAGCAGATGTCCCGATTGGATGCCTGCCGGAATTTTAAGATTGGCCATCCCCTCGAGGGTGGGCACCTTGATAGCGGTTCCGATGGCCGCCTCCGCAAAGGAAATCGACACATCCAGCAATACATCACTGCCGTGCCTGATGAGAATAGGATGGCTCTGCTCGTCAAACATCACCAGCAGATCACCGGGGGGCGCCCCGTGCCGGCCGTGGTTACCTTCGCCTGAGAGGGTCATGTAATTTCCGGCGGCCACACCGGCGGGCACATCAATCTTGATCTGCTTGGTCATTTTAGTGCGCCCCTCGCCATGGCAGGTGCCGCAGGGCCGCTCAACCACTCGGCCGGTGCCGCCACAATTACGGCACGGTTGCACGTTTATCATCTGCCCCAGCAGGCTGCGCTGCACCTGCCTGATCTGACCGGTGCCCCGGCACTGCTGACAGGTGATCGTTCCACCACCGGCGGCCGCGCCGGAACCTTGGCAAGTGGAGCAGGATTCAAACCGTTTGACTCGGATAGTCTTTTCTATCCCGGTGGCAATTTCCTCATATGTAAGCGGGATCGTCACCCGCAGATCGCTGCCGCGGGCCGTCCGCTGTCGGCTGCTGCCACCGAAAATCTCGTCGAATCCGCCAAAACCGCCAAAACTGCCAATACCGGACATAAAGGTGCGCAGCGCGTCCGACAGGTCGAAATCGAAACCGCCGGGCTGTCCGCCGTTACCCCGGACTTGGCCGAACTGATCGTACTGCGCCCGCTTCTGGGGGTCGTTGAGCACATCATAGGCTTCGGCGGCTTCTTTGAATTTCTGTTCCGCCTGCTTGTCCCCCGGATTCTTATCGGGATGATACTTCAGGGCCAGTTTACGGTATGACTTCTTGATCGCCTCCTGGCTGGAGCCTCGCTCAACACCAAGGACCTGGTAGTAATCGGGCACGGGGCTATTCGCTCACTATCACTTTAGAATGCCGGATGACACGGCCCCGGTATCTATAGCCCGGTTCGAACTGCTCTATTACCGTACCGTTGGAAAATTCCTTCGATTTCCTGGTCATCAGCGCCTCATGCAACTCGGGGTCGAACGTCTGCCCCACCGCGACGATCTCCTCAACCCCCTCGGTCTCCAGGTTCTTTATAAATTTCTCCAGAATCAACGCCACCCCCTGCAAAACCGGGTCATCTGCGGGTATGCCGTTCTGGCGGGCATGCTCCACGGTACGCCGCAGATCATCCAGGATGGGCAACATTTGCCTAACTATATTGCTGCCGCCATATTCGAATAGTTCGCCTTTTTCCCGATTAGTGCGCTTGATATAATTGTCGAACTCGGCTCGCAGGCGCAGATATTTCTCACCGAGGTCTTGATGCTCCAGTATCTTTGCCAGCTCGGCGGCCGGGTTTTCCTCGGGAGTGACGACTGCGGCCGCCTTGTTTGCGGCTTTACCCGCACCTTCAGATTCCTGGCCGCCGGGTAGCGCTGCTGCCGTTTTGCGGCCAGCCTTGCCAGTAGCATCCGCTAGCGCTTCGCCAGAGTCCGGCCCAGGTGGGAGTGGGTTGGATTTACTCGGCATTTAGCAGGTAATCTCCAGTAACTAATAAAATTCGGACACCGTATCAGCCAAGAAATCAAGCACTGCCAGTGACTGGGCATAGTCCAATCGCTTGGGAGCCAGGATCGCCAGGGTACCGGTTCGGTCGTGTTGGTGAAACTTGCGGCTGATGGTGGTAAATGTTTCCAGCGACCGGTCCTGGTGCTCCGAGCCGATAGTGATCTGTGGTTTTTCATCATCACCGGCGGCCCAAGCCAATTCCCGCAGGCGGTCCTCGTCCTCCACCAGGCCAGCCAAAGTAGTGACGATCTCCTGGTCACCGAATTCAGGGCTGAGCAACACCCGTTGCAGGCCGTAGACGTAGAGCTCGCTTTTCAGCGGCAGTGTGAACAGCTCCTCGGAATGTTCCAGGATCAAGGAGACTATCCCCAAGTCATCGACCAGAGTGCCATATAGGCGGGGCACGATGCTCTCTTCGATTTCTTCCAGGGAGACGCCGCACAACCGCTCGCGGAGGATCTCTTCCACCGTCACCAGCAAACGGCTGTCCAACTGCCGCTTTAATTCCACCACCACGGTCTTCATACTATGGCTGTCAAACTCCATAACAAAAAGTACCCGGAATTCACTGATGGGCACCAGCCGGATCCCGGTCAACAACGCCTTTAAATTAACCGGGGCCATACAGATTCCCACCCCGTGCGAAAGTTGCGAGATGATATGGGCCACCACTTGCATGTAATCAGCCACATTACCGGAGATCTCTTCCAATTCCTGCTTGATCTTGGACTGCAGGACTAAGTTCAAATCCACAACGGGCATCAGCTGGTTGACATAGGTCCGGTAGCCCTTGTCCGTGGGCACTTTGCCGGCGGAGGTATAGGGATGGGTGAGAAAACCTCCGCGCTCCAGCAAGGCCATGGTATTGCGCACGGTGGCCGGACTCAGCGGTTTATCAAAAGTGCCGGCTATGCGGTTCGAAGCCACCGGTGTGGCGGTACGGATAAAGTCCTCTATCGTCGCCGACAGCACTTTCCTTTCCCGCTCTGTGAAACGCTCGGTCATATCAATCGAGTTGAAATTAAGGTTCTACACCGGGAACAATCAAGTCGTGGCCATCAGCGGCACTAGCGGTTTTCCAGCAGCCGCAGATTGATGAACTTGCCGATACTGCGGGCAGAGCCGACGAGCCCCAGCAATACCCCGAAAATGATCAGTGCCAACCCCATCTGGGGCGGCCTGATCAGCCGGTACAGTACAAACTGCTCCAGGATATAGTTCATCACATCAATCAGCGCCAGGATCGCTCCCACGGCCAGGGCACTGCCCAGCAGGCCTTGCAATAGCCCCTCAACCAGGAAGGGCAATCGTATAAAAGCCGGGGAAGCGCCCAATAGTGACAAGGTCTCAATGGTCTCCCGTTTAGCATAGATCGACAACCGGATGGTATTGGAAACCAGGAAGATGGCTCCTAACAAGGCCAGCAGGCCCAGAACCAATCCCCCGTAAACCGCAAACCGCAAGTACCGCTCCAGGATGCGTACCAGCTCCCCCCGGTAAGCCACATCCGTCACGTTTGGAATTGCGGCGATATTATCGGCTATCCGATTAATGCGGCGGGCGGTCCGGTAGCCACGGGCCACGTGGATTATGGCCCCGGCCGGCAAGGGATTGGTACCCAACACACTAACGACATCCTCACCGAATTCCCGCTCAAAAATGGCTGCGGCCCGCTCCTTACTGATGAACTCGGTGCTGGCAATACCGTCGATATCCTTCAACTTCTGATAGTGCCCGAAGGCATCCGCGTTGTTCAACAATGGATCGAAGAACACGTCGATCCGGTACTGGCTCT
>JACZSB010000164.1 GCA_022574435.1 Fidelibacterota bacterium | reverse complement strand
GCTGCCATCTGGGAGCGGCAGGAGTTACCGGTGCAGAGGATCAGGAGGCGCATGGGAGAATTTACTCGATGCTGGGTGATGGATGCTAGATGGGACCCCGCCAACGGCGGGGCTGGATGCTCGATACTGGATGTTGGATATTGGATGGGAGCCTGCCATGGGCGGGGCTAGATGCCATATGCTGCCGCGCCGCTTGTCATCGCGATCCCTGAACTTCGGGATTCGCAATGATTGAAGAGGCCTTGTCGCTCGCTTGGTGCGAGAGCGCTTTTAGCGTGGTACACTGGGTAGCCATTAGCCAGTCCTTCCCATAATCGAGATTCGGCAAGAATAATTATAGGATGCCATAAAATTATGGTTGACACTAACTATTTGAGAGTTTAAATTATGGTAGGCACTAATAATAGGGTAGACTATAATTATGAAAAACGAATCTGATTTTCCCCTCCGTCAGCGTAAATATGCCAGAACCAAATTGGCGCTGCTTGATGCCGTACTTGAAAGGCTGGCGAAAAAACCACTTGAGGAGATCACCGTAAGGGAATTGTGCGCCGATACGGAAGTATCGGAGGCCACCTTTTTCAATTATTTTCCTACCAAGACCGACCTCCTGGTCTATTACATCCAATTATGGACAATAGAGGTCAGCTGGTATGTGGAGCATGAGGTGAGACAAGGGAGCGCATTGAAGACGATTGAAGCCATCTTTGTATATACAGCCATGAAATCGGAGCAGCAGCCGGCCATCATGGGGGAAATTATCGCCTATCAGGCCCGCATGAGTGCGCCTCCCACCCTGGGGGACGTCACACCTGTCGAGCGAATCATGGCCTTTCCGGATTGTGTCGGAGTGGAATCCCTTCCTGCCAGGGGTCTGACTTCTATCCTGCCGGGCCTAATTGAGAAGACCGTTCAGGAGGGCGAACTCCCTCGGGACACGGATGGGGCCATGGTGCTTGCCGCGTTGACCTCCATTTTCTTCGGGGTGCCAATCGTGCAACGCTCCCTCGAAAATTATTCCACGAAAGATCTTTATATCGCTCAGCTTAGAACGCTATGGGCTGGGCTCAAGTCCCGCAACCAAAATAAAGGAGGTATTAACAATGAATGAAGCAATAAACCAAGAGCAACGTGCGCCCTGGTGGAGTACGATTGCGTCCCATCCAATAGTCTGGCTCTTATTGGGCCTTGTTCTAACCTTTTTATCCGAGGAACCTCATGGTGTCGGCCTGTTGGCCTGGTTTGCGCCGGTGCCCTTCCTCTATTACTTGATGAACACGAGTGGTTGGCGGTCCCGAATGGGGCTATTCGCGGCCCTATTGATCACGATGCATCTCACTATAGGCAAGATTGTGACGGATCCGATCCCTTATGCCATGGTGCCCATGTTCGCCGTACCGCTAGCCCTCACCGGATTAGTAGTTTACCTGACCTGGGATTGGTTACGCCGGAAGGGCGGGCGCACTGTTGCTATTTTCGCTTTCCCGGCATTGATTGTAGTAGCCGAGTTGTTTCTGTTCCGGATGAGTCCTTTGGGCGTATGGGGGGCGAAGGCCAACACCCAGTTGGACAACCTGCCGCTGCTGCAAATTGTTTCGGTATTTGGAATGACTGGTGTGGCGTTTTTGATAGGTTGGGGAGCATCTATCCTGGCTCAGGTATTTGCTAAAGATGATCTGCCTGCGCTCAAGCGCCATATTGGGGCCTTCGTGCTGGTGCTATTATCCGTCCACATTTACGGCTCGTTGCGTCTTGGCCAGGTGCAGGAAGGCCGTGTGGTAACCGTGGCTGCCGTCTCCACCGATCTAATTCTTACCGGTGTCATTCCAAGTGAGGACGAATTACACCAGAACAATGACCAACTGTTCCAACGCTCATCCAGGGCGGCAGAGCAGGGCGCCAGGGTGATCGTCTGGAATGAAGGAGCTACGATCATCATGAAAGAAGAGGAGGAAAATTTCCTCGATAGGGCTAAAGAGATGGCCGTCAAACATGGTGTCCAGCTGGTAGTGGCCTATATCGTGCCGGTTACTCTTGAACCATTCACGTTCGAAAATAAATATCAATGGATCATGCCCAACGGGTTGATTGCGGAGGAATATCATAAACATCATCCGGTACCTGGTGAGGGCGCTATCAGGGGGGAGGCACCCCTGCAAGTCATCAGAACGGATATGGGGAATATGGCCGGCGCCATTTGTTACGATTATGACTTTCCGGCAATGAGCCGACAGCACGGCAAACTGGAAGCAGTCCTGGTTGTACTGCCTTCCTCCGATTGGCAAGGGATCGACCCGGTGCATACCAGAATGGCCAGCCTACGAGCGATTGAAGGTGGATTTTCCCTTTTGCGGTCCGTGCGAGCCGCGGCATCGGCAGGATTTGATGCCTATGGCCGCGTGCGGGGATGGCTCAACTACTACGAGGACAACGATCGCATCTTGATCACAAGCCTGCCCGTTCAATCTGTTGACACTATCTACAATCGGATCGGAGATGCGTTAGCCTACCTCTGCCTGTTGGCGTTGCTAGCAATGGCTATCGGTGTTATCCGGAAGCCAACCGCCACAACAATGTGATCACAACCCACTTTCCAGATCTGCTCTCCTAGATCAACTGCAGGCAGGGACTAATCCCTGCCTGCTTTTGATCATGGCAATTACATGCTGTAATTCGGCAGCTGTTTCACGTATTGCGCTGCCTGATCAAAGTTAAAGTGGGAGTACAACCGTGTGGGTGTACTTAGGCGCTAGCCAGCAATGATTCCCCCTTTACGGATGCTACAGTGCGGTGGTTACTTCACTCTATTTTGAGCAGGTGCAGGCGCGATTCCCACTATAGAAGCCATATATGAATATGGCCAAAATACCATATCGGAACCTAAATTAAACCATGAGCAAGGGAAGTTTTGAAGATTAAATATACCGATGAAGTGTTGGGACCTTTGAAGGTGATCCCGGATTTTCTGCCGCCTCCTGAGGAGCTGGCCTTCAAGGAAGAGACAGTCAAGGTGACCATAACCCTCAGCCGGGCTAGTGTGGACTTCTTCAAAAGGCAGGCGAAAAAGCATCATACCCGCTATCAAAAAATGATCCGCAGGTTACTGGACGTGTATGCCCGGGCCAATAGTTAGCGGTGGACCCCGCCCCGGCCCTGGGCTCTGGCCGTTCCGGCCACGGGAGGCCTGACCGATGGGAAATCCCGGGCAGGCCGTTGGCGGAGTTGGGCGGTCCAACTCACCCCGCTCGCTCCGCGAGGCCCCTCTCTTAAAATAGAGGGGTAAGAGTGATGGATTATTTGGTAAATTGTGATTGTGGCAGCGGATAACGACCCCAATAAGTCCGCTGGTGAGTTCGATTTAGCCCCCCGCTGTTAGCGGAATCCCCCCGCTTGTAGCGGGGTTCCATCCAATATCCAGTATCGAGCCCCGCCGTTGGCGGGGTCCAATCCCGCCTTCAACAATCGTGATACAGCTCGAACTCATAGGGGTGCGGGCGCTGGCGCATGGTGTCCACCTCTTCCCGGCGTTTGTAGTCGATGAAGGTGGCTATTAGGTCCTCGGTGAACACCCCACCCTTGCAGAGCCAATCGTGGTCGATCTCCAGTTCATCCAACGCCTGGTCCAGGCTGGCCGGGGCTACCGTGATCCCCTCCAGGTCCCGGGGGGAGGTGAAGAAGATGTCTTTGTCCAGCGGCTCACCCGGGTCGGCCTTGGTCTGGATGCCGTCCAGCCCCGCCATGAGAATCGCCGAAAAGGCCAGGTAGGCGTTGCAGGCCGGGTCGGGTGTGCGAAACTCCAGCCGCTTGGTATTGGGATTGTTCGAGTAGGTGGGTATGCGGATGGCCGCCGACCGGTTGCGGGCCGAATAGGCCATGTTCACCGGCGCCTCGAAGCCCGGCACCAGCCGCTTGTAGCTGTTGGTAGTGGGGTTGGTGATGGCGATCAGCGCCCGGGCGTGGTGCACCAGCCCCCCGATGAAGTGCATGGCCATCTTCGACAGGCCGGCATAGCCGTCATCACCGGCAAACAGGTTGGTGTCGCCCTTCCATATTGAGACGTGGATGTGCATGCCGGAGCCGTTGTCGTTGAACACCGGCTTGGGCATGAACGTGGCGGTTTTGCCGTACATCCGGGCCGTATTCTTGACCACGTACTTGAACCACTGCAGGTTGTCGGCCATGTCAATTAGCGGCTGGTAGCGCATGTCGATCTCGCACTGCCCCGCCGAGGCCACTTCGTGGTGCAGCGCCTCCACCTCGATGCCCATCTCCTCCAGCATGGAAGCTACGTCGGCCCGGAAGTCCTGGAGCGTGTCGGCCGGCGGCGTGGGGAAATAGCCCCCCTTGGCCCGAATCTTATTGGCCAGGTTACCACCTTCCACAGCCTCGCCGCTGTTCCAGTGGGCCTCCTCGGAATCGATGGAATAGATCGCCAGGGAACCGTCATCGGGGTTGGAGAAGCGGATTTCGTCGAACACGAAAAACTCAGCCTCGGGACCAAAGTAAGCCTGGTCGCCGATGCCGGTGGACTTGAGATACTCGATGCACTTGGCCGCCACCGTGCGCGGGTCCCGGTGGTACACCTCCCGGGTGATGGTGTCCAGTACATCGCAGATCATCACCAAGGTCTTGCGCTCGAAAAAGGGGTCCAGCCGGGCCGTCTTGGGGTCGGGCAGCACCAGCATATCACTCTCGTGAATCTCCTTCCAGGCCCGGATGGAGGAGCCGTCGAAGCCCACCCCCTCGGTGAACACCTCCTTGTTGAACTGGCTCACCGGCACCGTGAAGTGGTGCCAGGTGCCCTGAATATCGATGAACCGGAAGTCCACAAATTCGATCTCTTCATCCTTTACCCGCTTGATCAATTGTTCTGGCGTCATCTCTACCTCATTTCAATGTTGCTTGATTACAGCCTCGGACACCGGCACGCTGCCCCGGGGCTTGAGTTGCGACAGGATCATGCTGGTCTGGGTGCGCTTGACCCCCGGCCAGGCCTGGATCTCACCCAGCAATGCTTCCAATGTGCCGGTGTTTTCAGTGCGCACCTCCAGCAGGTGTGAACCTTGGCCGGTGACGCTCATGCAGCGCAGTACATTAGGGTGCGCCCGGGCGCGCTCAATAACCTCCTGGTAATGGTCCGAACTCTCGCTGATTACGGTAATGAAGGCCCCCACGTCCATCCCTACCTTGCGGGGGTCCAAAACAGCGGCAAAGCCTACGATCACCCCGTGATCCTGTAGCTTGCGAATCCGCTCGGCCACCGCCGGCACCGACATGCCCACCCGTTCGGCCAGGTCACTGGTGGTCTGCCGGCCGTCCGCTTGCAGGTATTCGATCAGTTCCTTGTCGATCTGGTCCAGCATGATGGGACAATGTTAATTACGGATTCCAGAGTAAGCAAATATATATTAAGTGATTCAAAGATATTCCTAATCATTTACGGTAAATTTTGTTTTTTCTTTAATTCTTGCAGGTGTAAGCTGTTGCGCTCCGGATGGGCAGCTGCCCAGTTTCCAGGAGCTACAGTTTCCACTTGATTTTTTAAGTTGCCATTGGCTGCTGTGGTTACTTAATATCGCCCCTGATGAAACTGCGCCACCACCACCACCATCATGGACTCGGTCCCACGGGGCATTCGAGGCGGGCGTGCTGTAGTTAGATCACTGATTACAAAAAATTGACGCACAACCCTCGGACTTCCCGAGGGTTTTTGTTTTATGGAAAGGAAGAATGCTGATGCCAAAGATCTTGAAGATGGGGCTGCCCAAAGGCTCACTGCAGGAGAGCACCCTGTCAATTTTCAAAAAGGCCGGCTGGAACTTTATCATCTCCAGCCGTACTTATAATCCTTATTGCGATGATCCCGAGCTGGAGGCTATGTTCATCCGGGCCCAGGAGATCGCGCGCTACGTGGAGCAGGGCATCTTCGACGCCGGCATCACCGGCCTGGATTGGGTCCTGGAGAACGGCGCTGATGTGGTGGAAGTGTGCGAGCTAGTGTACGCCAAAGCTTCCATGCGGCCGGTGCGCTGGGTGCTGGCGGTCCCTGAAGAGTCATCGATTCAGTCGGTGGCGGACCTGGAGGGCAAACACATCAGCACTGAAGTAGTGAACCTTACCCGCCGCTACCTGGAGGAACACAATGTCACCGCCGAGGTGGAGTTCTCCTGGGGCGCCACGGAGGCCAAGGCGCGGTTGTTGTCAGATGCCATTGTGGAGGTGACCGAGACGGGATCATCCCTGCGGGCCAATAAATTGCGGATTGTGGACACCATCCTGGAATCCACCACCCGGCTGATTGCCAACCGCCAGGC
>JACZSB010000163.1 GCA_022574435.1 Fidelibacterota bacterium | reverse complement strand
AGGTTGTATCCTGAAGCCTTGTAGAGGTTGGTTGCGTAGGTATGTCTGAGGCTGTGAATTGAGTAGTGTGATGGCAGTCCGACTCGTTGAGCCCATTGCTTGAATACCCTACCCATCCCAAACCTCTTCATTTGCTCTCCACGCTTTGAATGGAACAGATATGGGCTCTCAGTACTGCGGTAATCCAGGTAATCGGTGATTAACCGCTTCAACTTGGCCGAAAACTGTACAACACGGTCTTTTCCCCCCTTGCCGTTGCGCACATGGAGGGCATTCTGCCCCTTTTTGAGGTAAAGGTCCTCGACCTTGAGGTTGGCTAGTTCCGATACTCGCAGTCCAGTGCCCAGCGCGAGTTCGATGATCAATTGATCGCGGACAGCAATCTGTGATCCCTTGGTTTTCGCCAGGGCTGCCGCGTTGTTGAGGGTTAGGCGGAGTTGGTTGACTTCCTCGGCTGTGAGGAATTTCTCGGGTGTGATGATCCAGTTTGGCATATGAACTCCTTTCTAGAGTTCTTATACCATCAATTAGCGGTGGCTTACGAGGAGGAATTTGAAATGTGTGCAGTAATTGAGCAGTTTTTAAGAGCGGTGGCTTAGAAGAATTACCTGTCACGAGGAGACTTTTTGCCGACGATGCAGTGAGAGTGCAATTTTTCAGTTCATGTGCTTCCCGTCGATAACTACAAAAGAAGGCAGAAAAACGGACCGGGTTTATTAAATGCTAACTGAAGTCGAGCATCCTAAATTTAGGTGTGTGCCAAAGAATGGGGGCAGATCATATGTATAATATTAGATGGCATGGTCATGCTGATTACTCTTGAGGTTGCCGCCTTCGTAGTAACCGCAGTCCTTGCTATCCTTTGGATTCGAGATCCTAGCGGCAATTATGAACCTTGGACGGTACTATGCGGCGCAGGAGGAATGGCAATCGAGATCTTTCGCCGCTTTCGAGGTCATCATGAATCAGATACGACACCTAAACCCAGTGCGAGAGAGAAGCTGATTGAACAGGAGACTGTCCACGACCAAATCAGCCGAAGGGATGCCCTCCGGGAAGGGCTAGGAGATATCATTCCCGAGATCCAGGCTGCGATGAACTTTGGTAGGAATGTTGAAGATCGACAAGCGTATTTGGCAAAGATAAGCGAATATCACAAGCGACTAGAAATGATGCGACCACTGTTCGAGGGTCATGTTGATGTGCAAACGGCGCTAACTAGAATTGGAAATCTTGGAGGGACTGCAGCAGCTGGCATGGAAATGCAGATTGAGTTCTTTGAGGCTTTCGAAAAGGACGTTGCCGTCCTCAAAGTAGCGCTAGGGGAGCTTAACGATGATTTAGGCCAGTAACTTCGCTGGAGTTGGCTTCCCTCAGGGTATCCCCCATAAGGCGCTTCTTACCAACATCCAAGAAGTCCTTGCTCCAGCGGTAGTACAGGTGTGATACTTCATACCCTCCCGGACTCTTATTGCTGATATTTAAGAGTCAAAACGGAGGGTTGTTCGATGGAGAAACTAGTTCAGAGATTGGTTCGGGATGAACTGAAGTATAGAAAGAAGTTGTTGGTGCTGGAATATGCCCGGGGTATCGGCAACAATGCCGAAGCATGTAGAGATTTTAACATCCCTGATTCCAGCTTCTATGAGTGGAAGAAAGCCTACGAGAAGGAAGGTAAAGCCGGCCTGAGGAGGAAAAGGCCGGTGGCCTATTCGCACCCCAAGAAGATTCCCATACAAGTTGCTGAGAAAATTCTTCAGATCAGGCGAGCTTATCAACTGGGCCCCGAGCGTATCATGTGGTACCTGGAGCGTTATCACGGGATCTCTGTATCAGAATCGACTGTCTACCGCATCTTGGCTCGCAACGGCCTTAATCGGCTGGCCAAAACAGCACCACGGCGGGCTCTGCACACCAAACGATATGCTAAAACGGTTCCGGGGCATCATATTCAGGTCGATGTGAAGTTCCTGACGCTGAAAGACGACGAAGGACACAAGGTTCGCCGCTATCAGTACACGGCGATCGATGACGCAACCCGTGTCAGAGCGCTTCAGATCTACCGGAAGCATAATCAACAGTGCGCTATCGAGTTCATTAATTATGTGATCGAGAAGTTCCCTTTTCGGATCAATACCATCAGAACCGATCGAGGGCACGAGTTCCAGGCCAAGTTCCACTGGCATGTAGAGGACCAGGGGATGAAGCATGTCTATATCAAGCCTCGATCACCACAGCTGAATGGAAAGGTTGAGAGGTCCCATCGGACTGATCAGCAGGAGTTTTACCAGTTGCTGACCTATACAGATGATGTTGACTTAAATAGAAAACTGGAGGCATGGGAGCAGTTTTACAACTATGATCGCCCCCACGGTGCCTTTGCTGGAAAAACACCTTATGAAGTGCTGAGGTCTCTGTTAAATTAATCGCGAATTAGTCCGGCAGGGTATGGAGGACTACAATCCCGCGTATCGCAGGGTAGCGGGATCCCGAGCCACGCTACGTTTCACTACGCGTGGTAAACCACTTGCCAGCTTCGGGATGCTTTCTACTCTTCCAGTGCCTTCTTGAGAACCTCTGGGGTCAAGGGATTCTCGCCTGCTCGAAGGGCGTCGATCCATTCTTGGCGCAGTGCCCGAAACTCATCTGATGATGTATAAGCAACATATGTTTCAAAATCGCTAATGGCGCCTTCAAAATCACCCGTCAGTGCCCTGGCAACACCGCGACTATCCCTGTAATCCCCGTTTTCAGGAGAAAGAGCCACCCCTTTTTCACAGGCCGGCATGACGTCTGCAGGGTAACCCCACAAGGCACCATACCAGCACAGATTGTTCCACTGCCAGTCGGAGACGGTTATCTTCAGGTTCCCCGATTGTGCTTTTGTATACGCGGCCAGCGCGTCCTGAATTTTGCCTTGTCTTGCTAGCTCGACTCCCTCATCGAGGATACCATACAACTCAAAAAGAGGCTCAAGGACCTTCGCTTCAGTCTCTCCGATCAAGTGCATAGTCAACCAGCGCCCTGCCTCCGCGGCATCAAAGGCGCCATGTCCTCCACCGGCGATGCGTCGCAATTTAGCCGGTACACCATTCTTCGCAAGGATCTGATGCATCAGCTCGCTCTGCTCGATCGGAACCACCGGATCGGCATCCCCGTGGATGAGCAAAAACGGGGCATCATCCGGAGTGACATGAGTGACGGGGGAAGCATCCGTATAGGTGGCGGACCCACCCGAACTCCGTTGCTCGCCAAGAAAATCTATAACTGCCGCGATTCCAACTTCAGTATTCAAGGGGGCCAAATCAAACGCAGCAGCTCGGGCAACCACGGCTTGGACTTTGGCGCTCATACGATTGACCGGGTCTGAGTCGTTCGGGTCACCGTCTCCATCCAACACGCCAAGCATGCTGACCAAATGCCCGCCTGAAGAGTGACCGTATGCACCGATACGAACAGGGTCAATCCCATATCGCTGGGCGTGATGTCGAATGAACCGGACGGCCCGCTGCACATCCTCAACTGCTGCTGGATACTGGAATCGTGGAGTACCCCGATGATTCACCGAGAATACCGTGAAACCAGCATCTAAAAAGACGGCCTGTACATAATTGCGTTTGAGTTGCCGTGTGCCATATGGTGTAGGGGCATGCCAGCCGCTCCCCCTGATATAAATTATGCCGTGACCGTTTGGCTGTTCCGGGTAATACACATCCATCAAAAGGGCAAGGCCCGCGTACATGCCGTAAACGACATTTTTCTCGACCCTCGCTTGCGGCTGCAACGGCTCAGATGAACACGACAGCATAATTAACGCAACAAGACCAAGAATTGGAGTAGCCAGAGTTGCCCTGTTTTGTTTTATTTTCATTGGAAACCCCCTTTTCCTCTACTAGATGACATGCCCATCGCCATAGCCCCACCATGCATCGTCATAGTAAAATAAATTGAATGAACCGCAATCTAAAAGACTTATATCATATTTCCAAGGTATATCTGCAGATTAAAGTGAAGCAGTTCATCGTTACCTGTCGACTGGTCAGCACTAGTCACCATTGGGCATTTTACGACCTCATTTTCCATACTCTTTTTCTGCTTCACGACGGAAGAGCAATGTTCTGAAAAGACACTGCTCTCCGGCAGAATGATAAACTCACCAAAATTCCACCGCAAAACTCTCGCTAACTAGGAGAATACCAACGAAAACACCTCGATATTCAGGAGATACCACATCTTATCTCTTGAATATTCGAAACCAAGCGCCGTTTAATGCAATGAAACTCACAAGAAAACTCCCGTAACTCAGGAGATTACCGACCGTATTCGACTAAAACTCAGGACATTTACCATGAAATGACCTAAGTTTCGAGAGTCTCAAAATTCATGATTAACTTAGGGGACAGTGCCTTATCGTCATGAAAATATCGGGTAATAAGTGTATTCACCAGAGAAGGACCATCTACCGAATGATTGAGGGAGAAGCGATGCTTAGGATCGAGAGTACATTATTTGATATGGCATTTCGCAGGGACATCGAATACCATACTCCCAATTATGGTGAGTGGTACCTTGACCTTATAACTGGTAATGTATTTTGGGTATACGATGTTGACCAAGAAGCCGAATCAGATGGTCTGTCTGCTGAGGAAAACAAGTCACAGCGTGAAGATGTAGAATCGCAGCCAGATCATTTTGCATTGATTCCGGGATTGCATCATGGAGAGTACCATGATATTCTTAAAAGCTTTATCACAAGCGATTGCATTGAAGACAAGCAGCTTATCGAGGAGGTCCAATCTTGCTATCAAGGCTCAATCGGAGGATGGATAGAGAAGGTTGGTAGACTGGATGATTCAAGTATTATTCTAAATAAATGGTCGGAGTTTCAGGAATCTACAATCGAGGCAAAGGCAAGAGAATTTTTGAAGAAGTTCAACATTGAGTACGAGTTCTATTAGAGGCCGCTCAAGAGGCTATAGATAATCGTAGACCGCTTCAACCTTCTTGAATTAGGAATAAAATGTCCTTTGGTCTTACTGCCATCGTGGACTTTAACCAAGAACTTCGACACTAGAACTACCCAATGCTCATTTCCACAAAATCGCATGATTTCCCGCCGTAAGGTTGGGAGGTAATACCTGGATAGGGGATGGCGGGTTATCTCCAGTACCACCATAATAACGCGTGTTCTGGAGCTAAAAAAAACCACCTGAGACCAAAACTCAGGCGGCTTTTAACTCTGTTGGAATGAGGACCAGCCTAGTTTTCGACATCCTTCCCATCTGGACCAGAGATATTATCTGGTAGATTCCACCGCACCAAACCATACAGCGTACCAAGGCATGCCACCAGGAACACGTAGATTCCACTTGCCGGATCAGAGTTGCGATCCAGAAGATAGAAGGTCAAGAGTGCTGAGCCGGTCATCAGGGAGATCACCACGGCCAGGATGCCGGGGAAGACACGCAGAGTCTTGCCAAGTAGGAGAATCATCAGAGGATAGATCAGGGGCAGAAAAATGATAAATTCCCCTTCAAGAAACGCATTCTGATTCCGCCCCCGAACATCCATCCATGGTAGAAAGAGTGAGATAAAGGCCAGGCCGATTCCGATGAGGCTAATCTTGGCGCCCAGTTCCAGCTTGTTGAAGTTGAATTGCATGAGTGTTTCCTTCCTTTTCTAGGTTACTGAAAAAATATTGCGTTCGATCATATCAGGTCCATCATCTTCGACCAGAAATCCTCAATTGACAGGCCCACGGAGAAATACAAACCGCCAATAGTTACCTCGGGATAGGGAACCAGATCGGAATCAAGCTCCACCGATTCGGTCTCATCATTTCCCGAATCGTCTTTCTTGCCGGTTTTCACCTCGTAAGTCCAAGTATCGACATTCCATAGACGATAAGCCACTTCACCAGTGAGTGTAAGGTTACCCAGTTTTGCCTGCAGACCCACTTGGGGCGTTATGTGAAATCCTCCTGATTTCAGGGCAGAGCTCTCATCATCGCTGATCTGGGCGACGATCCCATTGGGCAATTTCTGTGAGGCGCTACCGTAACCGATTCTAAGGCCTGGTGAGACAGTCAACCGGTCAGGGATCAGTGCAAGATCGTAGGTGGCCATAAGGTCCAAGGCCCAGGCGCTCAGGTCGCTGGTATAGTTGAGCCAGTTAAAGGCAAAGCCTATAGAATAGCCGCGCACCAGGTCCCGGCGCATGCCGGCCAGTTGCACGACAATGCCGCTGGTGATTTCCTCATAATCAGAATAATCTGTATCCCGTCAGAACAATTCGGGCAAAATAACCTGATTAATTAAGAGAGACTTCTGGTTATCTTTTAAATTCAGAAGGAGTCTCAGATGAGCCCGATTTCAGATGTTGAAAAGCGTGTAAAGGAAA
>JACZSB010000162.1 GCA_022574435.1 Fidelibacterota bacterium | reverse complement strand
GGTAAGTTTACGGCCGCTGATTACCGGGTCCGTCTGCGCACCAACATGCAGATTTATTGGGACCGCATTTTCTTTACCACCAACGCCCCCAGCGCTCCGATCAGGGAGACCACCCTGAACCCGCTAGGGGCCGATATCCATTACCGCGGCTTCTCACAAATGTACCGCAAAGGCCCCGACAGCCCCCACTGGTTTGATTACTGCGATGTATCCACCGAACCGCTGTGGCGCGACCTGGTGGGGGACTATACCCGCTACGGCGACGTGACCCCCCTGTTGATGGATGCGGACAACCGGTACGTAATCATCAACGCCGGGGACGAGGTGTCGCTTAAATTCGACGCTAGCCAAGTGCCGCCCCTGCCGGCCGGCTGGACCCGGGACTTCCTGTTCTACTCCGATGGATGGCTCAAGGACGGGGACCTGAGCACGGCCCACGGGCAAACGGTGGGCCCGTTGCCGTTCCACGGCATGACCTCTTATCCATACGGACCGGATGAATCATATCCCGGGGATGAGAAACACGTAACCTACTTGCGGGAATATAACACCAGGGCGGTAACCGCCGAGGCCTTTAAGCGATTCCTATTCAATTTTCACGACGATGAGTAGTGAATTTGTTAAATAAACTACCTTGGAATATGAATATTAGGTCGAGGTATCTCCCTATCCTGATATTGATGGGCGTCTTTTTTACTAATTGTTCCTTCCTGGGAGAACCACCCTTATTTAAAAAGCTAACTCCCCGGCAAACCGGCATTACCTTTGAGAACACCCTTGAAGAAGGGGCCTTATTCAACGGCATCAATTACCTCTATTTTTACGATGGTGGAGGGGTGGCGGTCGGGGATATAAATAACGATGGTCTGGCTGATATTTATTTTACCGCCAATATGCATTCCAATGGACTGTATCTGAATAGGGGCGATTTTAATTTTGAGGATATTACGGAGACGGCCGGCGTGGGTGGGGGCAGCGCAGGGTGGTCCACCGGCGTTACCATGGCCGATGTAAACGGCGATGGATTGTTGGATATCTACGTATGCCGGGTCGATTATCTGGACAGGAAGGGCGCCAACCAACTGTTCATCAACAACGGCGATCTGACCTTTACCGAGCGCGCTGAAGAATATGGTATCGCTCATGGCGGGCTATCGACCCAGGCCGCTTTCTTTGATTACGATCTGGATGGCGATCTCGATATGTACCTGCTGAATCACTCGGTGCATTCATTGGGGACCTACGGTGATACCAGCATGCGCCGTATCCGGGACCATGAAATTGGCGATAAATTATACAATTATGATCAGGGGCGCTTTTTTGACGTCACTGCTGAAGCGGGGATTTATGAGAGTATCCTGGGGTACGGATTAGGGGTGGCTATCGGTGATATCAATGGGGACGGATATCCGGATATTTATATATCCAATGATTTTCATGAAGATGACTATCTCTATTATAACAACGGTGACGGGACCTTTACCGAGGCACTGGGACATTCCATGGGGCATACGGCCTCTGCCGCCATGGGCAATGATCTAGCCGATTTTAATAATGACGGCCTGCTGGATCTGGTGGTGTTGGACATGCTTCCCGCGCAAGAGGAAATCCGTAAATCGTCAATCAGTGCTGATCCCTATGATATTTACAACCTGAAATTGCGGTATGGATATTCTCATCAGTACCGCCGGAATATGCTGCAACTAAATAGAGGGCCGGCCCTGAATAACAACCCTGGATTGAAGGTGGCGCACCAGCTATTCTCTGAAATCGGGCAACTGGCAAACGTCCACGCCACCGACTGGAGCTGGGCGGCCCTGTTTGTCGACCTGGACAATGATGGTTTCAAAGATTTATTCATCACCAATGGGATTTATCGCCGGTTAAATGACAGGGATTATATGAGTTATATTGCCCAACCGGAGGTCCAGATGCAGTTGACCAGCACCGTCGACCGGACCACACCCATTGCCATAGAGGCGAACCGCCTGGCTGAAGTGATCCAGCACATGCCCTCTGTTTCTCAGGCCAATTACGCCTTTCATTCCCAGGGGGATCTTACATTCATTGATCGGGCTGCTGAATGGGGGCTGGGCGACCCCGGCTTCTCGAACGGTGCGGCCTATGCGGACTTTGACAATGACGGCGCCATGGACCTGGTGGTGAACAATGTTAATTCCCCGGCCGCTATCTATAAAAACCTCCTGTATAAAAACATCAAGGATTCCTCGAATAGGGCCAACTATCTCAAAGTGAGATTACTTGGATCGGGTTTAAACAGATTCGGGATCGGAGCCCAGGTTACCCTGCATTATAAGGACAAACTATTCTTCCAGCATTTAATGGCCACCCGGGGATTTCAATCCTCCGTTGAGCCGGTACTAAATTTCGGGCTGGGGAATATTGAAACCATTGATTCCCTGGTAGTTATCTGGGCAACCGGCCAGTACCAGGTTGTGCGAAACCTGCGGGCCAATCAGACTATCGCACTGAACCAATCCGAGGCCACCGCTACCTACACCGAGCCAGCTCAGGTAGCTGATCAGCCGCTGTTCCAAGATATAACTGCCGAAGCACATCTTGACTATGTTCATCAGGAGAACGGGTTTATTGATTTTAATCGGGAACCGTTTATGCCTCATTTCTTATCAACGGAAGGCCCGGCTTTGGCCATCGGGGATGTGAACGGCGACGGTCTGGATGATTTGTACCTGGGGGGCGCGAAACATCAACCGGGCGCAATTTATCTGCAGGACCGGCTGGGCGGTTTTAAGGCTGCTATCAATTCTGTGTTTGCAGCTGACGACTGGAGTGAAGATGTGGATGCCATCTTCTTTGATGCTGACAATGACCAACTTCCCGATCTGTACGTAGTCAGTGGCGGCAACGAATTTTGGGGATCCGCGGAGCGCCTGTTAGATCGGCTCTATATCAATGAGGGCGGCGGCCGGTTTCGCAAAGCGGAAGGCCTGCTCCCGGAGATTTATGCCAATGGCGCCTGTGTGGTACCCGCCGACGTAGATAACGACGGTGACATGGATTTATTCGTGGGCAGCCGCTCGCTGTCGTGGCAATATGGCATTATTCCCCAGAGTTATCTGCTTATTAATGATGGTCAGGGAAAATTCACCGATGAGACCCCTTCGCGGGCGCCCGGTTTATCCCGCGTCGGAATGGTGACCGATGCCCTGTGGGTTGATTTGAACCAGGACTCCTACCTGGATCTGATCGTGGTGGGTGAGTGGATGCCGGTGACCGTGTTTCATAACCAGAATGGTGAATTAGTCGATGTCACCGAGGAATATGGACTGCAAAACAGCCACGGGTGGTGGAATACAGTGGCGGCGGCGGATTTTAACCAAGACGGGTTCGTTGACCTGGTGGTCGGCAATTTGGGATTAAATTCCGTTCTCAAAGCCACCGAGGATAATCCGGTAAACTTGTTCATCAGTGATTTCTCAGGAAATGGACGGCCTGATCAGATTCTTACATATTATAATGCCGGAAAATCTTATCCTATGGCGTCACGCGATCAGATGCTGTTCACTATCCCGGCGTTAGAGATCAAATACCGCACGTATGCTGATTACGCGGGCCAGTCTGTCCGGGATATTTTCCCCGAACAGCAGTTGGAGGCTGCCACAGTTCGCCGGGCGACTGAATTTGCTTCCCTGCTCCTGATGAACAATGGCGATGGAACATTTATCTCAAACCCACTGCCGGTAGAGGCCCAGTTCTCGCCGCTCTACTCGATATTGATTGACGACTTTAATAGGGATGGATATCAAGATATGTTGTTGGGAGGCAATTTCTACGGCGTGCCGCCGGATCAGGGCAGATATGACGCCGGTTATGGCTGTCTGCTGCTGGGCGATGGCACTGGCGGCTTTACAGCGACTACTATTCAAAACAGCGGAATTGCGATCACCGGCGAGGTACGCCAAATCAAGTCGCTGCAAACAGCTACTGGCGAAACTGTGGTCGTGGTGGCCCGCAACAATGACACTGTTGTGATATTGCAGGCGCTACAATGAGTATTGCAACGAGCAGACTTTTTGGAGGATGAATAATTAACACTGTTGCCTCCGTATTGCTAATTGGGGTTTTGGTCATGGCCGGTTGCTCTGAACGTAACTCAAGTAGTATGGAATCTAAGGTCCAAGATTTACTTTCTAAAATGACTCTCGAGGAAAAAGTGGGTCAGATGACGCAGGTAACCCTGCAAGTAGTTTCCAAAACCAGGGGAGCCTGGGGCCAAAAGCATGAAATCGATCTGGAAAAACTTCGCGCGGCGATAGTCAAATACCATGTGGGTTCAATTCTTAACGTTTACGACATGGCGCTGACCTTGGATGAGTGGCAGGCCTTGATCACGCAAATCCAGGATATTGCGACTAAGGAAACGAACCTGGGTATCCCGGTGATTTATGGGATTGACGCCATTCACGGGGCCAATTACGTTATGGAGGCCACGCTATTTCCTCAGAGTATTGCCCTAGCGGCCACCCGCAACCCGGCGCTGGTGAAGAAGTCTGCGGAGATTACCGCCTACGAGATTCGCGCGGCAGGGATTCCCTGGAATTTTAATCCGGTGCTGGGGGTGGGGCGCAATCAACTGTGGCCACGGCTTTGGGAGACCTTCGGTGAAGATCCTTACCTGGTCTCGATGATGGGCGAAGCATATATTCAAGGTATTGAGGGCAGTCCGAACAGTATTGGCGACATGGATAAAACCGCTGCTTGTATGAAACACTTCATCGGCTACACTGTCCCGCTTTCCGGCAAAGACCGCACGCCGGCCTGGATCCCCGAACGGATGCTGCGCGACTATTTCTTGCCTCCGTTCAGGAAAGCTGTGGAGGCGGGTGTTCACACGGTAATGGTGAATTCGGGGGAAATCAATGGCATTCCCGTGCATGGCGACCACTATTTACTAACCGAAGTTTTGAAAAACGAATTGGGCTTTCAGGGATTTGTGGTCAGCGATTGGGCCGACGTAAATAACTTATACACGCGCGATAAAGTGTCCGCCTCCCCAGAGGCAGCCGTCAAACTGGCCGTCATGGCGGGTATAGATATGAGCATGGTTCCGTACGACTTCAGCTTCTACGATATCCTGGTAAAACTAGTCCAAGACGGCGAAGTGCCGGTAGCGCGAATCGATGACGCGGTCAGCCGCATTTTACGTGTCAAATTTGCCCTTAACCTGTTCGAAAAGCCCTATCCAAACCGGAAAATGGCCGCGAAAGTCGGCAGCCAGGAATCCGCTAGGACCAGTTTACAGGCAGCCCGGGAAGCGCTGACGCTACTGAAAAATGAGAACGGGTTTCTTCCGCTAAAGAAAGGCCTGAGTATCCTGGTCACGGGGCCGAATGCCAATCTGCGCTCTGTTTTGAACGGTGGCTGGACCTATACCTGGCAGGGGAACGAGGAAGCTGTCTATCCTAAGGAGAAGAAGACCATTTTAGAAGCGCTCCAGGATAAAATTGGCCCGGGAAATGTAGTTTATGTTGCGGGTTCCGAACATGAGCAAGCGGTCAATATCAAAGCCGCCGCAGATGCCGCGAAGAGAGTAGATGTGGCCGTCGTTTGTATTGGCGAAGCGCCCTATTGCGAAACACCCGGTAATATTCATGATTTGACCCTTCCACAGGCCCAATCGGATTTAGTGGCCGCAATCCAGAAAACCGGCACTCCGGTTGTGTTGGTGCTGGTGGAGGGCCGCCCGCGGATTATCACGCCCCTGGTAGACGATGCCCAAGCGATTCTATTGGCTTACTTACCGGGGCCGGAAGGGGGCCGGGCCATCGCCGATGTGTTGTATGGCGACTATAATCCCTCCGGCAAATTGCCCTACACTTATCCCCGCTATCCCAATGATCTCACTAATTACGATCACAAGCCCATTGAAATGGACGACCCCGGCAGACGCAATCCACTGTGGGAATTCGGGCACGGATTAAGCTACACGACATTCGTCTATGATGATCTAACAATCGATTTAAAGGAAATGAGCTTGGATAAATCCTTGAATATATCCGTGAATGTCGTCAACAGCGGCGACCGGGCCGGAAAGGTAGTCGTGGAATTATATCTCAGCGACTTGGTACGTTCCATTTCGCCGCCGAATAAGCAGCTGAAACGCTTTACAGGCGTTCCGCTTAAACCGGGCGAGAGCAAAACCATCCAGTTTACCCTCGACCAGACTGATCTTTCCTTCCATAATCGCGCCAATGAATTTGTAGCTGAACCGGGTGAATTCAAGATCACCATTGGGAACCTGACAGAAACGTTTACCTTGGTTGCCGGCAAAGAATAGACGCCAGGCTGAATTCTTAGTTTGCCGACAATTCAAGAGCGACAACCGAGCAGCACCCTGAGCTCCGGGTTCATATGGTGGCGGCACGGGGTTATCTATCAGATA
>JACZSB010000161.1 GCA_022574435.1 Fidelibacterota bacterium | reverse complement strand
TTAAGGGCCGACGCCCGAGAGAAAACGGGGTAGTGTCCCAACCCAATTGCGCCTTATAACCCATGTCCATGTTATCACCGTCGTCCAGGGGTGAGAACCGGTTCAGGTCGGTATTGCTGAGCCCCACCTCCAGCTCGGCCCGGCGGCCGGTAGTGGAGCCGTCATAGCGCCAGTCAAGCCCCAGGTAATCGTGGCGCACGGGGGGCTTGAGCAACCGTTGGGGCGCATAGACGGTCTGGTATGCGCTGCGCTCCCCGGGGGGCACCCACTGATAGATGATGCGATTATCCACTACCAGCCGCCGGTATTGGCCGGCTTCCCCCACATTGAGGAATGCTACCCTGTAATCACCGGACCCCACCCCGCGCCACTGATAGTGTCCGTCCACCAGACCATAGTTCCCGGCGCTATCGGGCAGGGCGGTAGAGACCCAGGTTCCGCCGGGAGCGTCTCCCTGGCTGCGCAACCGCTCGCGGTCGGCCGGGGAGAGGCTGAACTCGAGGTTACTCTCCAGGCGGTCGCTCTCCCGCAGGGCGGTTATAGTCAGGTGGGACTTGCGGCCCTCCCAACCGGTGGAGACAAAACCGGTAGTGCGGTTGTAAACCAAGTCGGAGTATTCGAAATCCAGCTCGATGCGGCTATCGCTGCGGATGGTATGCCGGGGCGTGAAGGTCAGCTCGCCGGTATTATAATCGATGGTGTAGTCCTGGCTGTCACCGCGCACCAATCGCCGGCCGTTGAGCCAGACTTTCTCGGTACCGGCCAACACTATCAGCAGGCGGGAGCCCTCCCCCGTGGTGAGGTGGTAGGGCCCCTGGCGGCCGTCTTGGCCGGTGAGGCTCTGATGGCGGAAACGGCCCCTGGTACCGGCCAACGCCGCTTGCCCGTGCCAACTGCCACCTCTGAGCTGGGCTTGCATGCCCTCCAGCTTCCGGCTGAACGTGGACAGACTGCCCCCCCTGGAGTGCAGCACGAAATCACCAGCTTCCACCGAGCCCCAAGGCGCCTTGAGTGCCAGGCGGACCTGATCCAACTCGTTCAAGGTTCTGGTATTGCCCTCGGGCTGAATCGGCAGGTTCTGATCAGTGAGATGCCCGCTTAAAAAGATACCCTCGGCGATCCGGCCCTGTAGTTTCAGGTCCAACCCACCGGTGAGAGTGGCCCCCCGTCCGCTGGCCACACTCAGCCCTCTAAACAGGCTGCCCGCCGTGACCAGCTCGGTGGAGGCCGGTGGGCGTACCGGCCCTGGGGTGGAGGTAGCCACAGTGTCCGCCGGGGGGGCGCCCGCCACCCAAACCTCGTCCAAAGGCGGCAGGCTCAGCCAGGCGGGACCGTAAACCGAATCGCCCCAGGCCACTGCCAAGTCGTCGGGGGTGACTACGGCGGCAGTGCTTGAATCGATCACTTGGCCCGACAGGCCCACGATCCCCAGACCGAACGACAGGCCAATGCTATGGCGCCAGCTGCAGCACACGAATGAAGCCCTCGCAGTCCAGGGTGACCAGTCCGCCGGGGGTGGCGTCAATTGCCTGTGGGCAACCGGCATCGGCCAGGTGGCGGTACTGCCTCGTTAGGGGGTCCAACAGCTGCAGGCCGCCCTCTGTGAGTAGCACAATCGTGCCATCCATTAGCACCAGGTCCCGCAGCTCAGACGACTCAGGAAACGGCCAGCGCTCCATCAGTGCACCGCTGCTTTTAAAAATTACCACCTCCGCCGCGCTCCGATCCCAAATGGCCAACCGGTGGCGGCCCCGGGCGATATGGGCCGGGTCCAGGACCAAGGCGGCGCCGCCGGCCTCGTCCCCTACCAGATCCAACCGGCTGCCGTCATCGGAGATGACCAGCGCTCCGGCCATGTTTTCGAAGAGTACCCAGAAGCGCTGTTGGCTGTCGCGGGTAAAGGCCAGGGGCCGGCGATCTATTGTCAGAGGAGTGGCCGCCACGGGATTGAGGCCCGCGTCCAGCCGGAGTATCTTGCGTTGACCCTCATCCAGGATGAACAGGGAGTTTTCGGCAAACAGGATATCGAGGGGCAGGTCCAGGGATTGCGGTCCGCTGCCCCAGCCTCCAAACCGGCCGGTGATGGTCCCGGAACGGTCCACCGCCAACACCTCCAGGTTTTGCTGGTCCAGGAGGTAGAACCGGTCGCCCCAGGGGGTAGCCGCCACCTTCGTCAGGCCGTCCACGGGGAACGGCAGGGGAATCCGGGCGGTTTCGACCAGCGATTGGGCTGCCAGCGGCCCGGTGAGCGGCGCCAGCCCGGCCCACAATAACAGAATATTATAGATTGTTGTGCGGAGAATCACCGGCCCTTCTAGCCGGTTGCGGCCGCAGTCTCCCGGCGGGGCAGGTAGTAGAGCAGTGCGAGCCCCAGCAAGACCATCAGGGAGCCGATCAGCTGGGCGCCGGTCAGCCCCAATACGTACTGGCGATTGGTGCGAATCAATTCGATTATGAACCGCTCGGTACCGGCCAGGATCAGGTAGAGGGCAAATAACTGTCCAACAAACCTGGTGCGAGTGCGCAGATAGTAAAGGCCGCCGAATATACCCAGCCCCAGCAAGAACTCGTATATCTGGGTGGGATGCACCGTCAGGGTGGTGGGCGGCAGACCGTTGGGGAAGGCCAGCGCCCAGGGTAGCGTGCTGGGGACGCCGTAGTCGTCTCCCACCAGGAAGCACCCCACCCGGCCGATGGCGTATCCCAGTATGAGGGACGGGGCCACGACGTCCGCCATGGGCAGCCAGGCTCTATTGCGGCGGCGGAGCAATAGGGTTACCGCCAACATGCCCCCCATCAGGCCGCCGAAAAACACCAGCCCGGCGCCAAAATTCTGGATACCGGCCGCCATGCGCTGCAGGTCGAGGGTGAACAGCCCCACGAACAGTTCGCCCAGGCCGGCTATGTTACGACCGGCCCCCCGGCCAATATTCTCTATCAGGTAATATATCTTCGCCCCGGCTACTCCGCCCATGGCTGCCCAGAAGACCAGGTCCTGGGCCAACTCCGGTTCCCAATCCAGACGCCGGCCCTCAGCCTGCAGAAAAAAGTAGCAGGCCACAAAGGCCAACACCATCATGAAGCCATACGACGACACCACAAAGGGACCCAGGTGCAGCAATTCCGGATACATCAGACCGCCTTTCCGCAGTCGGCGCAGAATTTGGTGCCCGGCCGCAGGAGTGTGCCGCAACCGGTGCAGAATTTTTTAGCAGCCTCCGGCTTATGTTTATTAGAGGCCGCTGGGCTCGCTTCAGGTAAGACTGCTGGTCCACTTGCCGCCTCCGTGCGCCGCCCCATGAACTTGAGGCCCGCGAAGAGAGCCACACCCATCAGAAGCATAACACTGGCCACCAGTGGCAGCTTGGAACGGGGGCTGGCCGGCGCCGTGTGATCGGGCCGAGCCTCACCCTGTTGCTGCATAATGGCTTTGACAATATCCATGGTGAGCTCGCCAGAGGGATTACGGTAAGAAACCCGCACAGAGTAGGGCGTGCCGGGACCCAAGCCTTCGATGTGCTGGCGATAAAATTTCAGGCCGAAGTCTCCATCGAGCTCCTCAGCGTCTTCAAGCGAATGCCGAAAATTATCCGCCTTGGCGGGCTGTTGAATTATAAGGTGCCATTCAGGCAGAATTTCATTCATAACGACTTCGAAGGTGAAACTGCGCTCTGATCCCTCACCGCTGAAGGGGTTGAAATAGTATTGGATCTGGAATTGGGGTTCGGTCAGTTCCAGGGGCAGATAGGCCCGGCCGTCGCGCTGTTGAATATCTACGCGCTCGCTGGTCTCGATCCCTTCTATCTGTTTGCGCACAAGGGCGACGGTGGTTTCCAGCGGGACCTGCATCTCCAGGAAACGGGGATACTCTCCCGGCTTGATCGAGCCCTCCACATAAATACCCACTCCGGGGTGGTCGTATTCCGGATATATAAAGACCTCAAAGCTGGTAAAGGGGCTCGCGGTCTGGGCGCCCAGACCGGTTGCCAGCAGCAGCCAGAGCGCCGGCTCCCAAATTGACTTTATTCTACGCATGCTTATTTCCTTCAAGGTCCTAATGTTCTGATTGCCAGAATCAGCAGATCATAGATAGTATGTGCGTAGGCCGTTATGCCGAAGCCCCGTACCAGATATAGCGCCCCCAGCAATACCCCAGCAACGCTGCGATAGCCAAATGAGTTCCAATCGAAAGGTTCCCCGGCGGGCCCCATATAGTGGAACAGTGCGAACAGAACCGCCGCGCCTGCCACCCCGATGCCCATGGCCGGGAGGGAGTGCCAGTCCAGCACCCGGCGGGAAAAGTACAGCCAGCCCGATATCATGATCAGGCGGAACAACCCCTCCTCGTAGATTCCGGCCCCCACTGCCAGAAAAGCGATCATCAGCACATTGTCCGCCGTGGGCTGCATCAGGAACCGGCCGGTGGCCGTCAATGCCACCAACAGCACAGCCGCCCAGAGACAGCTCTCCAGCAGCATGCCCACCAGGATAGTTCCGGAAACGGTGGTCGAGCCGTAGATCCTGCGCTGCCAGTACCAGGCCGCCACCAGGCCCAGCACCGCCACTGTCCCGAGGATATAGGGGGTACTCAACCCGAATATTTCCAGTAGTTGGCGCAACACAACGTCCGCCGCATTACGCCACTCAACCGCGGAGTCCCAATTTACCATCACGGCCAGCAGTTCGTACAGCACAACCAGCGGCAGAATGAAGACCAGGCTGTACCACGGCGTGCGGGACAGGCGGCCATATTCAGTCAGAGCGGGGAGCAAACCGAATGATCCGGGATCACCGGTGGCACTCAATGCGATGCCCGGGCCAGCGGCAGGCTTCCTTTGAGGTGGCTCTCCCGCCCATAGGTGGGGTACAGTATACGTCCTTCAGGGCCCATGAACTGCACCTGCTGATCCCCGGTGATTATCGCTGCGCAGATATGCTCTCCGCGACCGGGCGAATCTACCAGCAGCCACCTTGGATTGCGGGGGTTGGCCCACGGTCCACGAGGGGAATGGCCGGTTACCAGGTAGCGCTCGCCAAAATAGCGGCGGTAGTGCTCGTGAGTCCGGGGACGCTCGTCAAAAATGTAGCTGCGATTCCAAAGCAGGGCCAACAGATCATCAGTATCGAGCTGCGCCCCCCGGGCCACGGCTGCCATCTGGCGCGGACCGCTAAACCCGCCGTGGACCACCACCAGCCGGTCATCGCAATAATACTGGCGGATAAGGCGGCAGAAAAAATCACGGTGAGTAGCCGGCACCAGACCGCGGCCGTCAGCCTCTGCTCCGGGCTCAATGCCGTAGGACTGCAATGTCAGCATCCCTCCCTGGGACATCCAGCTGCGGTCGGGCGGCCCCTCGCCGGTGAGCCAGTCGGCCAGCCATAGATCGTGATTGCCCCGGACAAAGGTGACCCGCTGCGGCGCGGCGGCGTGAATCTCCAGCAGCAGTTCGATCAGGGTGCGGGTGGAGCAATCAGGTTTTTCAAAGTGGTCGTTATAGTCGCCGGCGAAAATCAGCCGGTCCGCCGCAGGGTCATAGCCAATAGCCGCCAACAACGGCGGCAGCTCCACGTAGTTGCCGTGGAGGTCGCCTACGATAATATATCTGTGCTCGTCAGCCACACTGGGAAGGAAAGGCCGGCCGCTTGACCTACAGGCCATTCGCCCGCGCTCCCCCGCCTTCGGCGGGGTCCAGGACAGGCCCTTCGCCTTCGTTACCTAATCACAATCGCGCCCGGCCGGACCTCAGTCCCCGGTGCCCACACCCATGACGGTCAGAAACGCCTCCTGGGGAATATCCACGTGCCCTACGCGCTTCATGCGCTTTTTGCCCTCTTTCTGCTTTTCCAGCAGTTTCCGCTTGCGGGTGATGTCCCCGCCGTAACATTTGGCGGTGACATTTTTCCGCACCGGCTTGATCCTCTCCTTGGCAATGATGCGGCTGCCCAGCGCCGCCTGGATGGCCACTTCGAACTGCTGCCGGTGGATCACACTTTTCAACCGTTTGCACAGTGCCCGCCCCTGGGCCAGGGCGTGGTCATTATGGACCACCGTGCTCAGGGCATCCACCACTTCGCCGCCGATCATGATATCGAGCCGTTTCACATTGCCCGGCCGGTTTTCCAGGATTTCATAGTCATAGGAGGCGTAACCCCGGCTCACCGATTTCAGCCGGTCGAAGAAGTCATAAATCACCTCCGCCAGCGGTAGCTCATAAGTTATCATCACCTTGCTGGGGGAAAGGTAGTGGGTATTGAGGTAGACGCCGCGCTTATCCTGGCACAGTTTCATGATATTGCCCAGGTACTCGGGGGGGGTGATAATCTCGGCCGCGATATAGGGCTCCCTGATCTCCACAATGGAGCCCGGGTGGGGCATGTCCACCGGGTTGTCGACGGTGAAAGTCCCGTCGGACTTGGTGACCACTTCGTACTCCACGTTGGGAGCGGTGGTGATCAGATTAAGGTTGAACTCCCGCTCCAGCCGCTCCTGGACAATCTCCATGTTCAGCAAGCCCAGGAAG
>JACZSB010000160.1 GCA_022574435.1 Fidelibacterota bacterium | reverse complement strand
TTATAAAGTCTCTTTCTGCCTGCCGTCTGCCCACTGCCCACTGCCAACCTTCCCTGCCCCTGCTTACTGCCAACTGACAACTGCCTACTGTCCCCCTGGCGTACCGTGCCGACGATTACCCACTGTTCGGTGATCTCTCCCGCCAACGCCTCCAGGGCGTCCAGCAGGTCGGCTAAAAAGGTTTTTTCCAGCAACAGGTCCTGGGCGGGATAGCCCGGCAGGGACCCCTCGGGAAAGACGACTAGCTGAGCCTCGGTCCCTATTCGGGAGAGTGTCTGGCGGATGAGCTCCAGATTGCCCTGGATATCTCCGACGGTGGGGTTTATCTGGGCTAAGGCGATGCGAAGGGACATAAGCTACGGGTCCAGCTAGTTCGTCATGGAATCATCAGTTACGAGAATGTTACCTATTTCCCAAACGGCCAACAAGGGCGGATTAACCACAACGATCCATATAAAAGGAACTGCAACAGAAGCAGCGCCATTTTAAATTACTTATGGATTGACAATATTTCCCCGGCATAAATTACACACAGTTAAGTAATTACGATCAAACCGGAGGGTTCACCATGCCGCATGGCACTTTCGATTTCAAAGGAACCGGGCTTAATTACCTATGGCTGGCAATTTGGACGGGAATTTTGACAGTCTTGACACTGGGACTGGCATGGCCTTGGTCATACACTGCCAAACAAAAGTGGCTGGCTGCGAATACCTATATTGACGGTAAGCAATTAACCTTCAATGGAACCGGGCTGGGCTTCTTTGGAACGTGGTTACTGGTGGTTATCCTGTCCATTATTACCCTTGGCATCTATTTCCCCTGGGGCTATTGTAGAATCAAACGCTGGCAAACCAACAATCTATACTTCGCCGATGAAGGGGATATAGAAAAAGTCTGAAGGTTTGCGCATCACGGCAACACATTTTACGGGCATATTGTTTTCCAATGTTCCGAGAGGTTAATTGAAGATGGGCGACGCTCACGGCTCCAGCCGGTTCAACAGCCGTGGAAAGGCGATGGTCTCCCGCACGTGGGGCAGGCCGCAGATCCAGGCCACCACCCGTTCGATGCCCATCCCGAATCCGGCGCAGGGCACCGACCCGTAGCGCCGCAGGTCCAGGTACCACTCGTATTCCTGGGCGGACAGCCCCTCCTCCAGCAGGCGCGCCATCAGCACCTCCAGGTCCTCCTCGCGCTGGCCGCCGCCCACGATCTCGCCGTAGCCTTCAGGCGCCAGGATGTCCATCCCCAGGGCCAACTTGTTGTCATCGGGATCCTGTTTCATATAAAAAGCCTTTATGGCGGCCGGAAAACGGTGGACGATCAACGGTTGGTCGTATTGCTCGCTGATGATGGTCTCATCGCCGCCGCCGAAGTCCCCGCCCCACTGCATGTCCACCCCGGCGGACTGCAGGCTTTTAACCGCCTCGGTATAGCTCAATCTGGGAAAGGGCGCCTTAACCTGCTCCAACTTGCCGGTGTCCCGCTCGAGTACCTCCAGCTGCTGGCCGCTGGTCTCCAACACCCGGCTGACGATATAGGCCACCAGCTGCTCAGCCCAGGCCATATCGCCCTCCAGGTCGCAATATGCCATCTCAGGTTCCACCATCCAGAACTCGGTGAGGTGCCGGCGGGTCTTGCTTTTCTCGGCCCGGAAGGTGGGTCCGAAACAGTAGACCCGCTTGTGGGCCCGGGCATTGGCCTCGTTGTATAGTTGCCCGCTCTGGGTCAGGTAAGCCTGGCGTCCGAAATAGTCCAGGCCGAATAGGGTGCTGGTGCCTTCGCAGGCATTGGGGGTGATGATGGGCGTGTCCACCAGGATGAAATCGTTATCGTCCAGGAAATCCCGGGTGGCCCGGATGATCTCGTGCCGCACCAGCATGATGGCGTGCTGGCGGCGGCTGCGCAGCCACAGATGGCGGTGGTCCATCAAAAAGGCGGTGCCGTGCTCCTTGGGTGTGATGGGATAATCCAGGGCCAGCTGATGGACGGTAAAGCCGCCGGCGATGATCTCATAGCCGCCCGGCGCGCGCGAATCTTCCTTGACCACCCCCCAGACAGTAATGGAAGTTTCCTGGGTCAGCTCCTTAAAGGCGGCAAACAGCTCTTCGCCCACATCGGCCCGGGAAAGGACACACTGGACGATACCGGTGCCATCCCGCAGCATCAAAAAGCCCACTTTGCCACTGGAGCGGCTGTTATAGACCCACCCTTCGAGCAGCACTTCCTCCCCGGTGAATTCGCCCAGATGCTTTACGGAAGTTGCAGTGTCCATGTTTTCCCTACTTGGAAGGTTACCAGGTGGAGATAACTGCATTTAAAATATCCTGGCTGATTTTATTGACGGAGATGCGCAGGGCCGCCTCCCGGGGATCGCCGATTTCATCTTCTTCATCGATGAGGCCGTCGCCATCGTTATCCAGATTGTCGCTGCCGATATCGCCCCCCGGCGCGTAAAAGCCAAAGCCGTTGAAGTTCCGCTCGAACAGGGGCCGGTTATTGATGATATCATACCACACCACTTTGGTAAATACATCGATGCGCCATTCCTCCACCGTCTCCCCGGCGGTGTACGTGGATGGATTGTCCGTCACCCGGGTGATGGTGATCTGCAGGTCGCTGTCGGCTCGGTCCAATTCGGCAATATCCAATACGTGCTCGGAGAAAAACAGGTTCAGGATCAGTTCGGTGGTCATGTCGTCCAACAGGAACTCGGCGGTCTGGTTGACCACCGTCCCCACCGCCATCGATCTGATGTGCGGTGGCAGATTGCCCCGGAACGAGTATAAGCCGCACCCCACCAGGCTCAGCGCCAGCCCAGCCAGGACGCTATTTCTTATCCAGCCCATAAGCCTGAATTTTACGGTAGAGGGTGCGCTCGGCAATACCTAGCGCCTCAGCGCTCCGCCGCCGGTTATGATTGAATTTTATCAAGGTCTGCTGAATGAAATCCCGCTCCAGCTCCTCGATAGTGATCTCGCCCACCGCCTCGGGATCGATCAGCGGCCGCTGCTCCAGACTGGTGATATCCTGGTGGGGCGCCAGACCGCTCTGCTCCCCAGGTATTATCGGCACCGGGGAAGGCAGGTAGGGGTCGATCTGCCGGTTGATTTCCGTCCCGGCTATCAGCTGTTTTACATCGCTCAAGTCCTGCCGGATGTACAGTAGCTGCCGCAGCACCAGCTCCCGGTCCGATTGCTCCGGCGGGATGTTCACCACCACCGGCAACCTGCTGCCGGCATGATGCCCGGCCACCTGTATCTGGGTTGCCAGCATCTCAGGGGTCAAGCGCTCCCCCGGGTTCAGGGTCAGAACACTCTCCACCACGTTCTTGAGCTCCCGCACGTTCCCCGGCCATTCATAGGCCTTCAAAAGTCTGATGGCCTCCGAGGTAAACCCCCGGAATGACAGATCATTACGGGTGGCGAATTCCAGTCCGAAGCGCTCTACCAGCAGCGGGATATCCGCCGGGTGCCCCCGCAGTGCCGGTACCTCGATGGTGATGGTCTTGAGGCGGTAATATAGGTCCTGCCGGAAATTGCCTTTCCTGGTCTCGGCCCCCAGGTCCTGGTTGGTGGCGGCTACCAGGCGCACATCCACCCGGCGGGTGGTGGTATCCCCCACCTGCATGAATTCCCCCGTCTCGATTACCCGCAGCAGCTTGACCTGGGTCTCCAGCGGCGTCTCCCCGATCTCATCTAAGAAAATGGTGCCCTTATGGGCGGCCTCGAAGTATCCTTTGCGGGTTTCATCGGCCCCGGTGAAGGACCCTTTTTTATGGCCGAACAGCTCGCTCTCGATAATCCCCGCCGGGATGGCCCCGCAGTTGACCGTCACCAGCGGCTCGAACTTGCGCCGGCTGTTCTTATGGATCGCCTTGGCCACCATCTCCTTGCCGGTGCCCGATTCCCCCGTAACCAGCACGGAGATATCGGTGGGAGCGATCTGGGCGATGGTCTGCAGCATCTCCTGGATCTGTTCCGACTCGCCCAGGATGCCCGATTTGCGCTGGAGGGTCTCTATGTCTATTGGCATAAGTACTTTCTCATTCGTGCTTCGAGAACCTCAGCACGACATAAATGTATAACAACAATTTAAAAATGACGACAGCACCTCCCGTCACCCTGAGGCTCTCGAAGGGTGACTCCCGGAACCCCACGGTGCCATTCTCGATACTGCGACCTGTAGTGGCACGGAGCGCCGTGCCACTACCTGCATTGCCCTCATGGATTGGCCTGACTCGCACCTACTGCCCCTCGTTCCACGGACAATTGGCTTGCCGACCATAACCTTTGGATTCATGGAAATGCGTTTCATCAGCTTTTCTGTTTCCATCCTTTATGCTCCTGTAGGGGCACGGTGCACCATGCCCCTACAGGGAACGTCGCCGCAACAATCTATTCACCTGGCAAACCAATATATTGACCTATATCCTTCCGGTAAAAGCTCCCCGGAAAATCAATCCGGCTGATATTGGCATAAGCCCTATCCCGGGCCTGCTCGAGGTCCGGTCCCAGACCCACCACGCTCAGCACCCGGCCGCCGTTGCTCAGCAGCGCGCCGTTATCACCGCTAGCAGTCCCGGCGTGGAAAAGTAAGGTATCGCCCTCCAGGCCATCTAACCCGCTTATGGGCAGGCCTTTATCGTAGTTTCCGGGATACCCATCAGCAGCCAGCACCACGCAGGTAGCGGCCCCCGGTTTGACCCTATGGGCGATAGGCACCGCCCCCTGCAAGGCCTGTTCCATCAAGTCGTATAGCGACTGATCCAGCAGCGGCAGTACCACCTGCGTCTCGGGGTCGCCCAGGCGCACGTTGAACTCGATAACCCAGGGCGCACCGTCAACGATCATCAGCCCGGCGTAGAGGATGCCCACGTAGGGGTGCCCCTCGGCCCGCATGCCATCCAGGGTGGGCTGGATAATGGTGGCCGACACCTCCTCCAGCAGTTCCTGGCTAGCCAGGAGCGAGGGGGCAATGGAGCCCATGCCGCCGGTGTTAGGTCCCCGGTCGCCGTCGAAGGCCCGCTTGTAGTCCTGGGCGGTGCCCAGCAGGCAGAAATTCTCTCCGTCACACAGGGCAAATACCGACATCTCGGTCCCTTCCAGGCACTCCTCCACCGATAAAACACGGCCAGCCTCCCCGAATGCGCTTTTATCAAAGAAGATAACCAGGGCTGCCTCTACCTCGTCCTCGGATCGACAAATGATCACCCCTTTGCCGGCCGCCAATCCATCGGCCTTCAGCACCACCGGCGCGCCCAATTCGCTCACTGCTTCCCGGACAGCCTGCTTATCATTGCAAGCCACGTATGCCGGGTGGGGGATCTGGTGGCGGCGCATGAAGTCGCGGGCAAACAGCTTGCTGGCCTCTAACCGGGCGCAGGCCTGGCTGGGTCCGAAAATCGACAGGCCCTCGGACTGAAAGTAGTCTACCAAGCCGGCGGCTAGCGGCCCCTCGGGTCCCACCACTGTCAGCTCGATCGCCTCAACACGGGCGAAGCGGGCCAGCGCCTGGTGGTCGTCAAGGTCCAGGGCTACATTAGTACCCAGCAAGGCGGTGCCGGGATTTCCGGGGGCGCAATATAACTCATGTCTGTTCTCGCCGTCCAGTGACCAGGCGATGGCGTGTTCCCGGCCTCCGCTCCCCAGGATCAACACCCGGGCCACTCAGGATGCCACCTTTCCGGCCCCGTGATTCTTTTTCTCCAGACGGATGATTTCGTCGCGCAGCCGGGCCGCGTCCTCGAATTGCAGCGCCTCGGCCGACTTTTTCATCTCCCGGCGCAACAGGTCGAGAGTGAAACTTAAATCGTTTTCGTCCAGGGTGGACAGGTCGTAGGCCGGTACCGCCTCGGCCACTTTCGCCGGATGCCGCTCGTCCGCCACCGACGTTGAGATCATAACCTCCTCAACGGACTTATAGATGGTGGACGGCGTGACGTCATGCTCACGGTTGTAATCGGCCTGGATAACTCGCCGCCGGTTGCACTCATCAATTACCAGCTGCATCGACCTGGTGATCCGATCGGCATAAAAGATGACTTTCCCATTGATATTCCTGGCCGCCCGGCCGGAGACCTGCATCAGTGAGGTTGCCGAGCGCAGGAAGCCCTCTTTATCGGCGTCCAGCACCGCCACCAGCGATACCTCTGGCAGGTCCAGCCCCTCGCGCAGCAGGTTGATGCCCACCAGTACATCAAACTTCCCCAGGCGCAGGTTGCGCAGGATCTCCACCCGCTCCAGCACCTGGATCTCCGAGTGCAGGTAGCTCACCAGCAAGTCCAGCCCCTTGAGGTAGTCCGTCAGGTCCTCCGACATGCGCTTGGTGAGGGTAGTCACCAGCACCCGCTCCCGCTGGGCCACCCGGGACTTGATCTCACCTATCAAGTCGTCGATCTGCCCGGTGGTGGGACGCACGTCCACTTCCGGGTCCATCAGTCCGGTGGGGCGGATGATCTGCTCCACCACCACCCCGGCGCTCTGCTCCAGTTCGTAGGGCCCCGGTGTAGCCGAACCCGAC
>JACZSB010000159.1 GCA_022574435.1 Fidelibacterota bacterium | reverse complement strand
CACATGGGGCACGGTTCCTTGGTGACGAAAATTTCGGCCCCCTCCAGGCGCCAGTCGCCCAGGTGGTTGGCGGCGGCGGTGATGGCCAGCAGCTCGGCGTGGGCGGTGGGGTCGCTCAACGCCTCGCGGCGGTTATGCCCCCGGCCGATCACCTGGCCCCCCAGCACCACCACCGCCCCAACGGGCACCTCCCCCTCATCGAAGGCGGCCAACGCCTCCTTTAAGGCCAGGGCGAGGTAGTGTTCGTCAGGGGTGGGGGGCATGGGATGTATAATTCAGTTTATGGGGCGCTGGAAGTTGTAAATGTGAGGACTGGAAAGCAACAATCTGCTACGACCGTTGCCGCCTAGCGGGGACTATTTTGGTAGGCCCTGAAGGATCGGCGCTCCAACCTGAATTACGCTAAAAAGTATACTGCCAGTATTGATCTACGCCGCAGTTGCACACCCACAGTTCAGAAGCCGGATCATCGATAAAACCATGCATAAGTATCCCCTGATCAGGCGCCGCCAACTCAACCACCACACAGGCTACGCAAGTCCCACACTTACAAGGGGACGGAACTTGAGGATACCAGGCGTTGGCAATGGAAATATCATCCGCCAGCAGTGCCAGCAGGAGCTGCTCAGCCGCCTGCTGAGAAAAATCATCACCGCCGACCGCTAAGTAATAGACCAGATCCGAATCTTCCGCAATATCCGCCTGGGCCACGCTGGTGGGCGTCGGCACAGTTTCTTTTCGCGAATCTTTCGGCGAGCAGGCCAGCAGAAGCGACGCCAATAACAGGAAGCCGAGTTTCATCGTCATTCCGAAAGAAGCTGTATAAGATACATGCGCTAAGCCTTGGAAAAACAAAATGTTTCCCCTAGATTTTAGCCTCGAATATCCAAAAGAGTCATGAAGGGCTGCAAACTATTGGGCACCCTCAAGGGCTACTTCTTTTCAGCCACCGTCTCAATCGAGAGTAACTTAACACCATTGCCGGGAAACGCTCTTCCCGACACGGTGACAGCCTTCCCAAAGTAGGGTACCAGGCTTTCGCGCACAGGTGTGTGTTCGATCAATGAGCAGACGAATGTTTCTTCATCGGTGCCTCTTTTCGAACGCTCCGTGGTGATCGGCAGAAAAAGGATACCGCTCTCCTTTTCAAGGATTGCCTGGGGCAGTCCCTGGCCGTAACACGCCATGGCGCAACCGATATGGTCACTCCCGGTGGCTTTGAGTCCATCCTTCAGATAGCATGTGAGGCAAACCACCTCACCTTCGACTGTCACTTGCTCCCCCGCTCCGCCATGGGATTGAGCTGACAGCAAAAGTGCAAAAACCGCCAATATTATTGTAATTCTCATCTTGTGACCTCCGTGACGATCAAATGAGAGTGTAGTTACTGAAATCCCTTCAATTTAGCCCTGCCTGGATTATAGGTTCAAGCCATTAGAGATGCATCCGTTAGGCGCCGGAGCAAGATGGCCTAAAGTGGGCCGATTTTTAATAGACACTTTTGCTAAGTTGAACAGCTGGCGGAGTAGTCCGGAAAATAGTAAAGGCTGGAAACAGTGGTGGCCCGGGATAATAGGCGGAGGACCCGTAAGAGGCCTGTTGTTCCCCATGGGCGTGAATTAAACCTTGGAAACGCAAAATCTGTCACCTAGTTTTTAGCCATAGGTCCAAAAGGCTCTGAAGACCTACAATCGATTTTCTGACGGAAGAAGAAAACCGTGAAAATTTCAATAAATATGGATTCTTTGGGCCCAATAAAAAGCTCGACTAATCCAGGTAAATACATTAAATGATAAGCATAAAAACGGAGGGTGAGATGGGCAAAATCATTGCGATCATATTTCTGGTTACGGCTACGCTGTCCTCCCAGTATGTGCCCACAACCTCCAGCTCGATTACTGATGATGCGGGCAGTGTTGTAATCAATCCTGCAGGACTTGGGATCTCCCGGGGCTTTAACCTGATATTATTGGCTCCTACTGATTTCACCAAACGAGGGTCCAGCAATAATGACTTTAGTATCTATCTTCAATCTGGTCGCACAGGATTCGGATTCACTCGCCAGAAATATGATCGAAACCAACTTCACTGGAGCAGCGGAGAACATGTTGGGAAAGGGTTTTATCTTGGCTTTACCTCTCATTTATCGAACCGCAGGTTTGACGCCATTGACACGGGTGTAATGTATCGAGGCTTCCCTTGGTTTTCCAGCAGCTTGATGTGGAAGAATACCTATACTCATTACAATAATGATCAGGAGCTGGTCCTCGGGATCGCCCTGCGCCCTTTCGGAAATCGCTTCACCCTGGCATATGATCACCGATTTGCCTTTGACAGTGATGGCTTCTTTCAAAATGGTAGGGAACTTTATGGCATTGCGCAAATTCAGACGGAAGCGCTAGACGGCCTGAAAATCTCTGTCAGTTTCAACACCAACAGTAAAGCAATGCAGTTGGGACTTGGTTTTGGATTTGGGAAGGGTAGCGTAGAGACCTACCATGATTACCGCGACGACGGGAAATATACCAGCAGTCTGGTCGGCTTTCACATTTCCAGCGAGCATCGAAGGAGTGCCCTTTCAAGGAAAGTTCCGACGTATATAGAACTTTCATTTGAGCACCCAATTACCGATTCCCCTACGCCCAGGGTGTTCTTTGGTCCCAGGACGCTGACCTTGAAAACCTTGGTCGATAATATCAGGGATATGGCCGAGAATCCAAATATTGATGGTATCATTCTCAAACCGGATGGTTATTATACCGGATTGGGAATGATGGAGGAAGTGTACCAGGCACTTGAGGAATTCAAGGGAGCAGGAAAACAGATTCTCGCGTTTATCAATGCCGTGGGAGATGCGCAGTATGCCCTAGCCTGTGTAGCTGATTCGATTTTTCTAAACAGCGGGGGAATCATCGATGTAGATGGAATCGCTTTTGGCATTGGATTCTGGAAGGGGTTGTTTGAGAAGATCGGGGTAGAGGCCCAGCTCTATCGCCGGGGTGATTATAAAACCGCTGCCGAGCCCTATACACGGGAACGCCTATCCGCGCCAAGCCGGGAAGCCTATGAGGCGGTCTTGAAAGATATGCAGTCAATCTATTCGGGAATGATCAAGAAAGGACGCGGTTGGTCGCAAGATGAATTGAACGCAGTCTATGCTGCTGCCCTATTCACCCCATCTATGGCACTGGAAGCAGGTTTGATTGATGGTATTTATCACCCCGACCAGATAGTGAAGAAAATCGAACAGGTTGCTGGAAAAGATGCAAAGATTATCAAATCACACCAGCAGCCCAAGCAATGGGTATATGATTGGGATTCCGGGGCAAGTGCGAAGATCGCCATCATCTACGCTGAAGGTCAGATTGTGCCCGGGAAAAGCAAGCCCTCCCCATTTGGGGGCGACAAAATGATCGGTTCCGAGACCACCGCCAAGGCGATCCGCAAGGCACGGGAGGATAGGTCGGTAAAGGCCATTGTGATGCGGGTGAACAGTCCTGGCGGCTCAGTGCTGGCATCGGAGGATATCTGGCGGGAAGTGCATCGGACCACCCACCCTGATTCCGCCGATGAGAAAAATCGTAAACCGTTTATCATCTCCATGGCGAATGTGGCCGGATCGGGTGGCTATTATATCGCCTGTGCCGCAGATACCATTGTAGCGGATTCCAGCACTATAACCGGCTCTATTGGCGTCCTTAGCGGCAAGGTATCCTTGGGCGGTTTATTCAAAAAGATCGGGTACAATGTGGATATCGTCAAGGAGCAGCCCCACGCAGAAATGTTTGGTTTGCACCGCCCATTTACAGATGCAGAGGGACGCCGGATGCAGGAGATTGTGGACAGCTACTACGAGCAATTCCTCAGCCGCGTGGCAGAGGGACGGGGGATGACTCGAGATGAGGTGGACGAGATTGCCCAGGGAAGAATCTGGTCGGGGATCGATGCCCAGGAGATCGGCCTGGTAGACGTTCTGGGTGGCTTGGACAGGGCCATCGATATTGCCCGGGAGAAAGCCGGATTGGAAGAAGATGGATTTCAACTTCAGATCTATCGGGGTATGGAAGAGATGAAATTTGCGTTTAGGGCGGAATCAACATCTGAACTTCTGTCTCTTATGGCGGCATTTGAAACTGAAGTCCCGTTATGGAAAATGCTTGACCGGGCGAAACTGATCAATGATGAGAAATTTCTCTATCTCATGGAAGAGGAATTGATTTTCAAAGATTGAGGTTACCGTAGTCAGGCTAAGGACAATGCTACGGCTTATAAAAATTGTCTTCAGACTTACAGGCGCCCTTTCAAGCAATGAATCGGATAAATAGTTTGTGTGAGCGCGATTTTAATATAACTTTCCAGGGAAGGTTATACCGGCGAATACAAACCTTCATTATTGGGGACCCTTTCCCGTAATCGACACAATCAAATAGATAGGAGGAGCGTTATGGTTAACACGAAAATGCTATACGCCTGGTTGGCAGGGGCAGTTGGTATGATCGTACTTGGCGTTCTCTGGCATCGGGTTATCATGGGCGGCTTCTACGATGAACAGGGTGCAGCCATTATGCGGGAAGAGCCGCAGATGCTCTTTGTAATTCTCGCTCTGCTGATCCTCGCTTTCCTGATGGCCTACGCATATCCCATCGGCTATAAAGGGGGCTCGCCCATAACCGAAGGGCTAAAATTTGGGGCCCTTATAGGGCTGGTTGCGTTTCTGCCCTTTAACCTGATCAATCATGGTATTTTTAACTACCCACTGGCCGGTGCGCTGGTTGATGCCGGCTGGCACGTGGTGGAAGAGGGGGTCGGTGGGATGATCATTGCCCTGGTGTACGGGAGCGGGGCCGCGGCGGAACAAAGCTAGCCTACAGGGGAAATCCCACCAGAGGGATCATCCAAGGCGGGGCTAGTATCAATCGTAGTGGCGGGACTGGAACCTCCAACCTCCTGGTCCGTAGCCGGGCGCCGCGCGCGCTACTCATTATTTTCAGGCTTTGATGGCTTTTCGATCAAATCGCCGTTTGCTATCTGAGCAGTAGCATCTTCTTGGTGTCGCTGAAAGTATTGGCCCGCAGCACATAGATATATACGCCGCTCGCGACGGGCTCCCCCAGGTCATCCCGCCCCGACCATTGCACGTAATGATTTCCAGGCCGTTGACCGGACCTGCGCCAGACTATTATCTGCCGTCCCAACAGATCATAGATACCCAGGGATACATCACTTACCACCGGTAGGGCGTAGTTAATAACCGTTATTGGATTGAAGGGATTGGGATAGTTCTGCGCAAGACTGAATCCGCTGGGATTGCCCATAATTCCAATGACTCCAACTGACGCAGGCGGCTCAAATCTGATGGCAAAATTATCATGCCTGTGAGAACTGCCGTTTATGGCCGGCAATCCATCGGTGCCGAAGCGGTCTTCAATCCCGATGGTGGCAAAGGTAACTTCTATGCTGCTCTCGATGGCAAACTGGGTAACGCCGGCCAGCCCCTTACCACCCATAACATCGAGAAATATTGTAAACTGGGCGGCGCCGGTACCGGGACCAACTATAATCCCCGAAGCAGCCCCATCAACGCCAAAGGATACGATCTCTCCTGAGCTGTTGAACTGGATCGTGCCGGTCCCACCATCCACTACGGTTTCATTACCGCCCGCGAAGCTGGCCGCCCAATACCACTGGCCCTGGACTTCCTGCTTGGTGAAAACGAGGAACAGGTTGTGGCTGAAGCCCAGACCATCATAGACCTCCGTGCTGAAAATTGCCCGGCCGGTGAACCCTGGCACACTGTTCTCGAAGGCGGGCAGATCGATGTCAGCGGTGCTGCTGAGCGCAATGGATGTGTTCGAGTCGCCAGCCACAACATCCACAAGCGTGAGCTTCCCATCGAAAATCCAGGCTACTGCTCTGCCAGCATAAGCGACCTCGATGGACGCGAGTAGATCGTCGATGGTGGTTCCATCCGGACCGTAATTGAAGCTAGTGCTTATGCCCGAGCCGTCGGGCAGCGATCCGCTGATAGCGATCACATCCCCGGCTTCCAGGGACGTGGCGGTCTGGGTCAGATCGTTCAGATCACTCGTTCCGGTGGCAAAACTGCCATCGGCCACCAGAGTCAACGGGGTGATCGATGACCAGACGTTCGCTACAGGAATCAGGCGCGCATCAAGGTTCCCGGACAGGAAAACGGTCTTGGCCATGGTCAAATATTGAAAAACGATACTCCCGTCGGAATCGAGAATCACTTGGAAAGTGTAGGAACCAGCCGAATCATATAAGGAGACATTGGCATACTGAACAATGAATTGATTCTGATTTAGGTCATGATAATAATGAATAGTCGAATTAGTCGTACCGGCGACTAAATCATGCCAGAAAGGGGCCATATAATCATTGGGATCAAGTAGAGTAGGAATTGGATCGTTGGAGTAGTCCGTCCCGTCATCGCCAAAGGTAAGATAGCCATTGGTGGAAATTTTTACGCTGGTTTTAGCCTGTCCATAGAATGAAAAGGAAAAGGGTAGGTTTGCTGTGGCATACTCGTCATCAC
>JACZSB010000004.1 GCA_022574435.1 Fidelibacterota bacterium | reverse complement strand
TAGTTATGGAGGGGCCACCAGCGAAGAGCTGCCCAGCGGGCAGGCCCTGATAACAGTAGTGGATGCGCCCCGCCAGATCGAGCGCAGTTACCTCACCAGGGACGGTGACACCAGGACCGTTAAATACGAGTTGCCCGGCGCAGCCCTATTCCGGGGACTAGTCCGGGTAAATGAAGGTCGCTTCGAAGGGCGCTTCAGGGTACCCATGGACATCAGCTACGGCGCCAGTGCGGCCACCATCATCGCCTATGCCTGGTCGGAACAGAACGGCGTTCTGCAGGAGCAGATCGGCGCCCGGTCAGAACTATTTATCCGGGGTTCGCGATCAGATATTCAGGACCGCGACGGCCCATTGATCACAGTTTATTGGGACGGGCGCCCCCTGTATGACCAAGATGCGCTGCCGGTGGCGGCCCGGTTGGAAGTGGAACTCAAGGACCCCTTGGGGATCAACCTGACCGGCGAAGTAGGCCATGCCATTCGCATCTGGATCGATGACGAATCATCGGCCCAGGTGATGGACCAACTATTCAACTATGATATCGGCAGTGATACCACCGGCGGCTTCACCTTCGATCTTGATCCCGGCCTGACAGGCCGACATGAGATCACCATTGAAGCCTGGGACAGCGCGAATAACAAGACGGTAACTACCATCGTGCTCTACCTGGCCCTGTCCGAGCAGTTGGCTGTGGACGGCTTGTTTAACTTCCCCAATCCCTTCCAAGATCAAACAGAATTCGTCTATACGCTTTCGGTTCCGGCGGAAATCGCCATAACGGTTTATACCCTTAACGGAGTGAAAGTGGTCGAATTGTTTTCAATGGGTGAGCAGTCCAGTGGGTTCCAGCGCCTATTTTGGAATGGCCGCGATGCCTACCAGGACCGGATAGCCAACGGCACCTACCTATATCAATTCAGGGCCGAGACATTGGACGGAGCCATTATCACCCGCTGGGGCCGGTTGGCACGGCTGCGGTGAACCTGATCCTGGCATCCGGCTCTCCCCGCCGCAGGGAGCTGCTCTCCCGCCTGGGGATGCCCTTCGAAGTAGTTCAATCCGGAATCCCGGAGGAGCTGCGACCCGATGAAGATCCCGAGGCGGCCTGCCGGCGCCTGGCAGCCCATAAGGCCGATGCGATTTCCCGGTTGCATCCGCAGGACCTGGTGGTGGGCGCCGACACCCTGGTGGTGTTGGACGACCAGGTTCTGGGCAAGCCTGCCGATCTGGCGGAGGCCCGGCGGATGCTGGAGCTGCTCTCCGATCGAACTCACCTGGTGCTGACCGCTGTGTCTCTGGTATGCCAGGCCCGGCGGCACCGTTCAGGGATACTGGCAACCACGGCCGTAACTTTCCACCGCTTGGACGCTGAGGATATCACCTACTACCTGAAGGTAGCGCCGCCCCTTGACAAAGCCGGCGCCTACGGCATCCAGGACTGGAGCGGGGTGTTCGTGAGCAGCATCTCCGGCTGCTACCATAACGTAATGGGGTTCCCTCTGGCGCAATTTTACCGCCATTTGAAGGCCGGCGGGCTGCTGGGTGAATTGCAGTCCAGAAACAACTTGTAACCCGAAACTGATACTACTTAAAATCACATTCCAATGGATCAGCAAGAACCGTTTTTCCATGACCTGAAACAGCTGCGGGTGGCCCAGGGCATCACCCTGGCGGACATCTCATCCAAGACCCGCATAAACCAGCGCTTCCTGGAGGCGTTGGAAGCTGGCGAGTTTACCATCCTGCCTCATACCTATATCCGGCTGTTTCTACGGAGTTACTGTCAGGAGATCGGCTCCAACTTTGAGGAGGTGGCCCAGCAACTGGAGACTTACCTGGGTAATACGGCCACCCTCCCATCCATATTGGAGGTCGATGAAAAAATCGATGTAACCGCCCTGCAGCAGGTCGGTGAATCAGACTTGGATCGTTCCCCGGCCACACTGCGGCGCGATTTTATTACCGGGGCGGTGATCTTCATCTCCCTGGTGGTCATTACCGTCTTCGCCCGCCGGGCCTATCTGAACCCGGAGGAAGTCCCGGCGGCACAGCCCGCTGCGGTTCGTACGGAGACACCGGCGCCGCGGCCGGAACCATCCGTGGCCGAACCGGCCCAAACCGCCTCCCCACCAGCCCGTAGCCTGACAGTGGCCCCCAACACCAGGCCGGTAGTACCGGTGGAATCCACCCTGGAACTGGAGGACCGGCTGTTCGCCCAGGACCGGCTGGTGGCCCACCTGCTGGAACGGGTACGCCTGACGCCCCCGGTGCGGCTGACCTTGATGTCCCGAGACAATATTGTCCTGCAACCTTACTCCAACGGTAAGGCCGCCACCGCCTTCAATCTCACCGTGGCCGAGGCCCGCCAGTGGACAATCAAAGAGGTGCTGGTTTTGCGCACCCCCTCTATCCACCTGCTCCGGGGAGACCTGAACGGAGTACCCATAGACTTCGGTGAAGCCACCGGCCTGGGTATGCTGCGGGTCACGCCCAGCGGGGTATACGAAGTTTTCGGTTACGCCGCGCCGGAGTAACCCCCCACCCTCCACATTTACCTCCCTGTCATTCCACCCCGCCGCAAATCGGGTCCACCAGGAGTAGCCCGGCTGCCGATCCGCCAGCGGCGTTAGAGGCGGCCTGTTATCACGATTGCACCTCTAATTAGCTAGTCCCAGCCCGAATAGCCCCCTCCCTCAATTTTTCTTGACATTACCGGGGAAATGACCTATGTTTGTGGGTAGAAGTGGGTTAATTTCCCTAAACTTCGATCACTTTAATGGCGGACTGAGTAGATCCCGGACACGCAGGGGTAGGTAGTTTTGGATACAACCGGAAACTCATTTACAGGCAGTTACAGCTATACGCTGGACACTAAGGGGCGGGTCAATATCCCCTCCAAAATGCGCCGGGCGCTGGGGCCGACTAACGACGGCACATTTGTGGCCACGCGCAGTGGCGATCTCTGTATCGTGCTCTATCCCATCCAGGTGTGGAAAGACAAACTGGAGGATAAATTGCTGCGGCTGAACAAGGGCAGTGCCCTCAACCGCCACTTCGCCCGCAACCTTTTGCGGCATGCCGAGACATTGCAGTATGACAGCCAGGGCCGGGTGGCGCTGCCCGCCGGGCTGGTAAAATTTGCTCAAATCGAAAAAGAGGTTGAGATCGTGGGAATGATCGACCGGATAGAGATCTGGTCTCCCGGGCGGCTGGCCGAAATAGAGGCCCGGTTCGCCGATCACGAAGAGGAGTTGGAAGCAATTGCCCGTGAAATCGATCTATGATTCATAATGCACTCGGCCCCTGCCGTTGGAGCCGGTCCCCATTTGCCGGTGATGGTGGAGGAGGTGCTCACCCAGCTGGTGACCACTTCGTCGGGGCTGTACGTGGACGGTACCCTGGGCGGAGGGGGCCATGCCTCAGCCCTACTGGCCCGGCTGGCGAGTGGCGGCCGGGTGCTGGGAGTCGACCTTGACCCCGGGGCACTGGATACAGCCCGGCGAACACTGGCTGGGGCCGGCGACCGGATCAGCTTGCGCCAGGGCTCTTTCACCCAATTGCCCGCTTTCCTGGAGGAACTCGGTGTGACCACCTGCCAGGGATTGCTGCTCGATTTGGGGCTCTCCACGCTAACCCTCGAAAGCAGTGGACGCGGCTTCAGCTTCCAGCTCGAGGAACCGCTGGACATGCGTTTCGACCCCCGTCAGGGACAGCCGTTGTCCCAGGTGCTGCTGCGGCTGAGCCGGTCCCAGCTGGCCGACATAATTTATCGCTACGGAGAAGAACGTCGCTCTCGTGCTATAGCCCGTGCGATTCGCGGGGCTGCCGAGGCCGGCCGAATGCTCACTTCCGGTGACCTGGCTGCCACGGTGCGCTCAGTAGTCAAAGGGCCACAGGCCACCAAAACATTGGCGCGGGTCTTCCAGGCCCTACGGATTTATATCAACGGCGAACTCGACAATTTGCAGGCCGTCCTGGACTCCCTGCCGCAGATTCTCGAGGCCGGACGCCGGGTGGTAATCATCTCTTATCATTCTCTTGAAGACCGATTGGTCAAGCATTTTTTCATCCGGGAGTCGAAGGCCTGCCTCTGCCCCCCTCAACTACCCTCCTGCCAATGCAATCACCAGGCCACTCTTAAGGTGGTCACGCGCAAGCCTATCACCCCTACCGCCCAAGAGCGGGCCTTTAACCCCCGGTCACGGTCCGCAAAACTACGTGTGGCGCAACGCCTGTGATGGCGGCCTCCAGACGGCGCTTACCGATCCCTGGCGGTCGCCCAGCCAGACCCATGCCGGGTCCCACCTTGCCGGTGTTCTTTTTCTGGACCTTCTTCCTGGTAAGCGCAGCCATCGGCTACCTGTGGATTTACAACCAGACCGATGTGGTGGCCGCCCGGTTGGCGGAAGCCCGGCAGGCCGTGGCGGTGCTGGAGAATGAAAACCGGGAGCTCCAGGCCTCCATTGACAATCTGGCCCGCATGGAACGCATTACCCGCATAGCCCGCACCCGTCTGCAGATGCACTTGCCGGCGGCTGAGTCGATGATAGTTTACCTGCCCGAGATTCCCCAATGACCCGGCTGTTCGCCCAATATCAGCCCAGAATCACGCTGGTCAACGGGGCCATCACCGTCATGATTTTGAGCATCGTTGCCAAGCTGTTCTTCATCCAGGTCCTGCACCATGACGACTACCGCCTGCGGTCCGATCGTCAAAGCACCGCGCTGGAGACTCTGCCGGCCATCCGGGGGGAGATCCTGGCCCGGGGAGGCGAATCGTTCACTACCAATACTATTCACTATTCCTTCGCGGTGGACCCCCAGGTACTGCAGTCGGCCGATTCGCTGGCCGACCTGTTTGCCCGAGTTTTTAACCGCCCGGCTGAGCGCTACCTGGGCTTGATGCACAGCGACCGCTCCTTCGCCTGGCTGGAACGCAATGTTCCCTCCGGGAAATCCAAGCCGTTGCTGGCCTTGGATTTCCGGGGACTGATTGTGCGCCCAGAGGTTCGGCGGCGTTATCCCTACGCCCGCCTGGCAGCGCCGGTGATCGGCTTCACCGACGTGGATAACCGGGGCATCGCCGGCATCGAGTTGGAGTATGAAACGAACCTCCGGGGCCTTGACGGCCGCCAGGTTCAGCGCTTCAATGCCAGGGGTGAGCCGCTGTATCGCCACCGGTCCGGGTGGACCCCGCCGGTGAACGGTGCCCATATCCGGCTGACCATTGATATCGATTACCAGGCCATCTTCGAAGAAGAATTGGAGCTGGCCTACGATCGGCTGCATCCCGCCGGCCTCCAGGGGGTGCTCATCGACCCCCACAGCGGCGATATTCTGGCCCTGGCCCAATACCCCGGTTTCAACCCCAATCGGGCTTGGGAAAGTCCGGTGGCCAACCAGCGCCTCAAGCCGGTGAACGATATGTACGAACCCGGCTCCACATTGAAAGTGGTCACGGCGGTAGCCGCACTGGAAGAGGGCCTGTATGCCCCGGATGAACTGATCGATTGCGAAAATGGGGAATTCCGGTACGGTGACTTGCTGATCAGTGATACCCACCCCCGGGCCGAATTGACCCTGGCCGGGATCATGGCCCACTCCAGTAACATAGGCATCATCAAGATCGCGGAGCGGCTAGGTGCTGATCGGCTATACCGCTATCTTACGCGCTTTGGCCTGGGAGCGCGCACAGGCGTAGGCTGGCAGGGTGAATCCCCGGGCCTACTGCGGGCGCCGGACGCCTGGAGCGAGATCTCCACCGGTGAACTGGCCATGGGGCAGGAGATCGGCGTAACCACTTTGCAGCTGGCGCTGGTTTATGTCGCCATTGCCAACGGGGGCCTGCTGCTCCGTCCCCGCCTAGTGTATAGCGTACTGGAGGATGTCACAGCGGAACCATCCCCGCCCCAACCCCAGGTAATTCGCCGGGTAGCCTCCCGGCAAACCATGCGCCGCATGCGGGAGATCCTTTTTTATTCAGTGGAGGAAGGCACCGGCAGCACGGCCCGCATCGCCGGTTACCAGATTGCCGGCAAGACCGGGACAGCGCAGAAATTCATCGATGGGAGCTATTCCAAACGGAAATTCATGCCCACTTTCGCCGCCATGATACCGGCTGACAACCCGCGCCTGGTGTGCGTGGTGGCGGTGGACAGCCCCCAGTACGGCCGGCATTTCGGCAGCGAGGCGGCGGCCCCCATAGTACGCAACATCTTTCAACGGATCCTCCACCTGAATAACGATTTTTATGTCCCGCCGCCGGCTGTGGCCGAACAACCTCGTCCACCGATACTGCTGGCCACCGCTGGAACTCAGCATAAAATGCCGCGCCGGGGGCAAGTCCCCGATTTCCAGGGCTTCAGCCTGCGCAAAGCGTTACGGGTGGCCCGCCAGGCCAATGTCCGGGTGCAGTTGGAAGGCTCGGGGCGGGTGGTGCGCCAGTCGGTCCCGGCCGGCGCCCGGGTGGACCAGGCTACCGTTTGCCGGTTGATCCTGGCGCAGGAGGGCCGCTAGTCGTGATTGAACTGACCCGCTTGCTCCAGGGTGTCGCCCTCAAGCACCCGGCCCCCGATATTTCCGTCACCGGACTGACCCACGACTCTCGCCTGGTCCAGCCAGGGGATCTGTTCGTGGCCCTCCCGGGAATCAATTCCGATGGCGCCACTTTCGTCCAGCAGGCGGTGGCCGCCGGGGCGACTGCCGTGGTTGGGTCGGCGCCCGATCCGGGCACACTGCCACACTACCTGGAAGTGGAATCCCCCCGGGAGGCTCTATCTCGCATCGCGGCCAACTATTACTCGCATCCCAGCCGGAAATTGACGGTGGTAGGGATCACCGGCACCAATGGCAAAACCACTACGGCCTTTCTGGTAGCCGCTATTCTCAACGCCCATAATTTCCGGGCGGCGGTCATGGGCACCTTGGGTTTGCGCTGGGCCGGTTCCTGGAAGTCCACCGGTTTCACCACCCCCGAAGCGGACCAGCTGCACCAGAGCCTGGCAAACCTGGTGCGGGAGGACATCACCGCTCTGGCCATGGAAGTATCCTCCCACGGACTGGAACAGCACCGGGTGGACGATGTGGCCTTCGACGCAGCTGTTTTCACCAACCTCACCCGCGAGCACCTGGATTTCCACCAGGATATGGAACATTACCTGGCGGCTAAATTGAAACTCTTCGCGCTGCTGCCTGCGGATCGCCCGGCCATCGTCAACCTCGACGACCCCCATGCGTCGGATTTCATTCAGGCCGCCCCGGGGCGGACCTTGACCTACAGTCTGGACTCGGAAGCCGACCTAACGGTCAGCGACATGGGGCTCGGGCTGCAGACCACCGTCGCCAACCTCTCCTGGCAGGGTGAGACCATCGCCATTGAAAGCAGCCTGGTGGGCGCCTATAACCTGGAAAATCTGCTGGCCGCTGTCACCACCGCCCTGGCGCTGGAGGTGCCGGTGGCGGCAATCCAGGATGGCATCCGGGCGGTGCAGATGGTGCCGGGCCGGCTGGAGCGCCTGACTTCCGCGGTACCAGGTAATGTTTATATAGATTACGCCCACACGCCCGACGCCTATGAAAAGGTGCTGGGCACCATGCGGCAATTGGCGCCCGAGGGCAGCCGGATCACTACCCTGTTCGGTTGCGGCGGTGACCGGGACCGCAGCAAGCGCCCCCTGATGGCAGCCGTGGCCGAACAGTACTCCGATCACTTGGTGATCACTTCGGACAACCCCCGCACCGAGAAGTTGGCGCGCATCAACGCCGATATTTTATCCGGCTTGAAGGCCCATAAACATGTGGTCATCGAGAATCGCCAGGCGGCTTTACTGCACGCCCTGTCCCAAATGTCGGAGGAGAGCATTCTCATAATCCTGGGCAAGGGCCGCGAGGATTATGAGATCATCGGTACCGAGCAGCTCCCTCACGACGACGTGGAAATTGTGGAGAGCTACGGGGCGTGAGGATCGAACTGGCGGCGCCGCAGTCCTTCCGTCAAATGCTTGCCGAGCATTTGGGACGCAGTGACCTGCCGGCCATCTCCGGCATCACCATCGACTCCCGGCTGGTGCAACCCGGCGACCTATTCGTACCCATTGTGGGCCGCCGCGTGGACGGCCATGACCTGGCGGGCGCAGCCGTCAGGAGCGGGGCCGTGGCCGTCATGGTGGAGCGGGAAATTGAGCCGTTGCCAAAGGCAGTGGTCATTCCGGTGGCCTCCAACGTCAAGGAGTTGGGCGCGCTGGCTAAGATTTGGCGTGCCAAGTACGACCTGCCGCTGGTGGCCATCACCGGCTCCAACGGCAAGACCACTACCAAGAACCTGATCGTGGAAGTGCTGGCCCGGCGGCTCACTGTGCTGGGCACCGACCGCAGCTATAACGGTACTATCGGCCTGCCCTTGACCATCCTGCGCACCGGCCCCGACACGGAATTAATCGTAGTGGAACTGGGATCGAATCAGCCCGGTGAAATCGCCTATCTGGCAGATATCGCCCGGCCGCAGCTCGCACTGATAACCAACATCAGCGAAACCCACCTGCAGTTTTTCCATACCTTGGACGGAGTGGCCCAGGAGAAACTGGCCCTTTTCCAGGCCCTGCCGGCGGACGGTGTGGCCCTGGTCAACCGGGACGATCCCCGGGTGGCTGCCATGGAAACCGTCGCTCGCCGGTTAACCTATAGCCTATCCCAGCCGGCGGACGTGCGGGGCCGCTACCGGGAGTCGGTGCAGGGCGCTGAACTGAGCATTGACCGTCTGCCGAAAATCCGCATGTCGCAACCTGGGCGGCACCTGGCCCAGAACATCTTGGCTGCTGTGGCCGTGGGGCTGGAAATGGGGGTGGCGCCCCAACAGATAAAGGAGGCCATCGAGGGCTTCAGCATCCCCTCCGGCCGCGGGGAGGTGATCCGGCACGACGGCATCACTCTCATCGACGATTCCTACAACGCCAACCTGGCTTCCACCCTGGCCGGACTGCAAACATTGATGAGGCTGCCCGCCCGGGGACGGCGCATCGTGGTGTTCGGCGATATGTTGGAGCTGGGCCCGATTTCAGAAGAGCACCACCGCCAGGTAGGACTATCCGCGGTGGAGCATGGCGTGGACGAATTATTTTGCTACGGCCCCCAATCGCGGGCTGCTTTCTGCGCCGCCCAATCGGCCGGGCTGGCCGTGCACCATTACACCGACAAGGGGGAGTTGAGCGCCGCCCTGGGCCAGGTCATAACCGCCGGGGATGTGGTGTACGTCAAAGGGAGCCGGGGGATGGCCATGGAAACCATCATCGACGCGGTATTCAGCGGGTAAGCATGCTCTATCACTTCCTATTGCCATTGCGGGATTGGTTCTCAGGGTTCAATCTGCTGCGCTATATCACCTTCCGGGGCGCGGCGGCGGCGGTGTTGGCGTTGATACTCACATTCTGGGTGGCCCCGGTGCTCATCGCCTGGTTCACCCGCATGCAGATCGGGGAAGACATCCGCTCGGCGGGGCCTGCAGCCCACAAGACCAAAAAAGGTACCCCCACCATGGGCGGGGTGATCATCCTGCTGGCCGTCCTGGTACCCACCTTGCTGCTGGCCCGCCTGGACCAGCCTTACGTCCTGATGGCCCTGCTGGCAATGCTGTGGATGGGGCTGATCGGGCTGTGGGACGACTATCTCAAGGACTTCCGCAAATACCCCGGTGGGCTGATCGCGCGCTATAAACTGGCGGGACAGGTCAGCCTGGGATTGGTTATCGGGGGCTGGCTCTATTTCTGGCCCGCCAACCCGGAAATCAAGGCTTCCATCGCCATCCCCTTCATAGCCAACGGGTCGTTCGATCTGGGCTTGTTCTATATTCCCCTGGTGATCTTCGTGATCACCGCCACTTCCAATGCCGTCAACCTCACCGACGGCCTCGATGGGTTGGCCACCGGCCTGATGGCCATTGCCGCCCTGGCCTTCGGCGCTATCGCCTATGTTTCGGGCCGGGTGGACTTCAGCGACTACCTGAACATTTTCTACCTGCCCGGCGTGGGCGAGCTGTTCGTTTTCGCCATGGCACTGCTGGGGGCCTGTATCGGGTTTCTATGGTTTAATGCCAAACCGGCGGAAATATTTATGGGTGATACCGGCTCGCTAGCCCTGGGGGCGGCCCTGGGTACCTTGGCTGTGCTGCTCAAGCAGGAAATCCTGCTGACCATCATCGGCGGCATGTTCCTGGCCGAAATGCTGAGCGTGATTATCCAGGTGGGGTATTTCAAGTTCACCAAACGGTTCCAGGGCGAAGGCCGCCGCCTTTTCCGCATGGCCCCGCTGCACCATCATTTCGAACTATCCGGCTGGCCCGAAAGCCGGGTGGTGGTCAGGTTCTGGATCCTGGGAATTCTAATGGCCCTGTTGAGCCTAACCACGTTCAAGGTGCTTTAATGCACCGCGCCGCACCTCTGCCCCAGGCCATGGCCGGTACCCAGGTGGCGGTATTGGGCGCCGCCCGCAGTGGACTGGCGGCTTGCCGGCTGCTGCAGGCCGTGGGCGCCGCAGTCACCCTGGTGGACGATTACCGGGGCGCAAAAAGTATCCGGGCGGCCCTGGACCTGCCGGAGGTGGCTGTCATCACCGATAGTTATAGCCCGGCGGACATTTCCGGCGATACCCTGGTGCTCAGCCCCGGCATCCCCGACTCCCACAGCCTGGTAAAATATTTCCTGAGCCAGGGCCGCCCGGTGATTAGCGAGGTGGAACTGGCTGCCCGCCTGACTGAGGCCCCCATGATCGCCGTCACCGGGTCCAACGGCAAGTCCACCGTCACAACTTTGATTCACCGCATGCTGGCCGCCACGGGCCGGCGCAGTTTTTTGGGCGGCAATATCGGCGTGCCGTTGGCCGCTAATGTGCTCGAGGAGTTGACCCTCAAGCCCGCCCAGCCGGTGCATGTGGTGGAGATCAGCAGTTTTCAAGCCGAGCACCTGGACCGTTTCGAGGCTCAGGCGGCGGTCTTCTTAAACCTCTCCCCGGACCACCTGGACCGCTACCCGGACATGAACAGCTACGGCCGCGCCAAACTGAATCTGGCGGACCGGATAGCCCCCGGCGGGTGGATGATCTATAACTGGGATGATCCCTTCTTCCGCGCCAACCTGGCCGGCAGGGAACATTCCCGCCCCTTCGCCGCATCGTCCCTGGCCGAGGCGCTATTCCAGCTTGGGGACGGCTGGATCACCCGCCAGGATGTGCGCCTGGTAGCGGTAGAGGCTCTGGCTCTACCCGGTCCCCACAACCTGTCGAATTTTCTGGCGGCGGCTACCACCGCCCATCTGTTGGGGGTCACGGACCAGGACATTGTTTCGGCTGCCGGGGAGTTTAAAGGCTTGCCCCACCGCCTGGAACTGGTGGGCACGGTCAACGGAGTTACCTATTATAACGATTCCAAGGCCACCAATCCGGCTTCCACCAAGGTGGCCCTCGAAACATTTGAGGACAATATCATTCTGATCCTGGGGGGCAGTGAAAAAGGGGCCACCGACTTGGAGCCGCTGACCCGGCTGTTGCGGAAACGGGTCAAGCGACTGATCACCTATGGCCAGGCCGGCCTGCAGATGGCGGAAGTCTTCCAGGGGGTGGTGCCGCTGCACTACGAGCTGGACTTCGCCGCCGCAGTCCATGAGGCCGTGGCCCACAGCCAGTCCGGGGACACGGTGCTGCTATCCCCCGCCTGCGCCAGCTTCGACCAGTTCACCGACTTCGAGCAACGCGGTGAGGCCTTTAGGGAGTTGGTGCGGGATAGGCAGCTGGAGGTCGAAAATGCGTAGCGCCGGCGGAACCTACCGCTTTGACCCCCTAATTATCGGGCTGACCGCCGCCCTGGTGGGAGCCGGCCTGGTGATGCTGTACAGCTCCAGCTCCGACACCGCCGCCGATCTGACCGGTGACCACATGTTCTTCCTCAAGCGGCAACTGCTGCGGGTGTTGCTGGGGAGCGGCCTGCTGCTGGTCTGCGCCCTCACCGATTACCACCGCCTGCGCCGCTGGGCCCCCTACATTTTACTTGTGTCCATGGCCCTGCTGCTTACTACCCTCATTTATCACCGGCTGGACGGCGGTTCGGCAACGGCCCGTTGGCTGCCGCTGGGACCGATTTCATTCCAGCCCTCGGACTTCGCCCGCTTGAGCCTGATTATTTATCTGGCCGCCTACCTGGACCGCAAAGGGGATCTGATGGGCGATTTCCGGCGGGGCTTCCTGCCACCGGTTTTCATTATCTGTTTGGTCATGGGCCTGGTGGTGCTGGAACCGGACTTCTCCACCGCCGCCCTGATCGGGGGGCTGGGGCTCACCATGCTGTTCATCGGCCGCGCGAGGCTGAAGCACGTACTCGGCCTGGTGCTGGTGGCCCTGCCGACCCTGGCAGCTGTGATGCTGGCCGAACCTTACCGGCGGGTGCGGATTAAAACTTTTCTGGGGCTGTTGGATTCACCGGCGGCGGAATACCAGATTTCCCAATCGCTGATCAGCCTGGGTAACGGTGGATTGATTGGCCGCGGTCTGGGCAACAGCGTGGAAAAACGGCTGTTCCTGCCCGCCCCCCATACCGATTTCGTCTTCGCCATTATCGGTGAGGAACTGGGTTTTATCGGATCCCTGCTCCTGCTGGCCGCATTCGTCTGGCTCTTCCAACGGGGCATCGTGGCCGCCCGCAACGCCCCCGACCGCTTCGGCCTTTTCCTGGCGGTGGGGATCGGGCTGAATTTTATGACCTACGTACTGGTGAATACCGGGGTGGTGACCGAAGTGCTGCCCAACACCGGCGTGCCGTTGCCGCTCATCAGTTACGGCGGTACCCATATTGTGTTCACCTTGATCAGCTTGGGAATACTACTGAACATTTCAGCGATCGCCAGCCGGCGCCGCTGGGGACAGCAACTAGTAAATGCCAGAACCAGGACATAATAGGTTAAGAGTGCTGATCGCCGGCGGTGGCACGGGAGGGCATTTATATCCCGCCATCGCTATCGCCGACGGGTTGCGCAAACGGGAGCCGGGGAGCGATATACGCTTCATCGGGTCGCAATGGGGCCTGGAAGCTAAAGTATTGCCCCGGCGGAATGAAATTTTCTATCCCCTGAACATTACGGGACTACAACGCGGCTATTCGGGAGACGCTATCAAACGCAATCTGAACTTCTCCTGGCGGTTTGTGATTGCCTATCGGCGCTGCCGGCAGATTTTGCGCTCTTTTCAGCCCCAGGTGGTGGTGGGCACCGGCGGCTATGCTGCCGGGATACCGTTGCTGGCCGCCCAGCGCAAGAAACTGGCCACGCTGCTGCAGGAGCAGAATTCCTACCCGGGTTTAACTACCCGCCGCCTGGCGAAGAAAGCCAGTCTGGTATGCCTCACCTACGAGGAAGCTGCCCCCTACCTGGAGACCGACCGCTGGGTGCTCACCGGTAATCCGGTGCGCTTCGCTGCCGATCCGCCCGACCAGGCCGATGCTCGCCGGCAGTTGGGATTGCCCCGGGACCAGCAGGTGGTGTTCGTCTTGGGCGGCAGTCAGGGCAGCACCCCCCTCAACAACCATTTCATGGGAAATTGGCGGCGCTACACCGAGGACATGGGCCTCTCCCTCTTATGGCAAACCGGCCGCAAGGATTTCGAGCGCCTGCAAGGGGAAGTGGATTCCGGTGTGCCGGTGGTACTGCTACCTTTCATCGAGGATATGGCTGCGGCCTATATGGCCGCGGACCTGGTGATTTGCCGCGCTGGGGCCATGACCATTTCCGAACTCACCGCTCTGGGCCGCCCAGCCGTGCTGGTGCCGCTGCCCACGGCTGCCGCCGATCACCAGACCCTTAATGCCCGGGTTCTGAGGCGTAAGAAAGCCGCCCGCCTGGTTCCACAAGTGAAATTGGCAGCCGGTGTGCTGGAAGAGACCGTGCGCGATCTTTTCTCCGACCCCAATAAATTGGTTGAAATGGCTAAACGCTCCCTTGCGCAGGCCCGGCCGGAAGCCTCGGAAACCATCAGCAACCATATCCTGGAGCTGGCGGGGCGCTAATGTTCGGCCGGATCAAAAAAATTCATTTCGTCGGTCTGGGCGGTATCGGTATCAGCGGGATGGCCGAACTGCTGCACTCACTGGGGTACGAAATTACCGGCTCCGACCTGAAATCCACTGAGATCACCGATCACCTCCAGCAGCTCGGTATCCGCTTTTTCGAGGGCCACGAGGGTGACAATGTCGATGCTTGCGACATGGTGGTTTACTCCTCCGCCGTCCGGCTGGACAATCCGGAACTGAAAACGGCCCACCAACGCAATATTCCGGTGATTCGCCGGGCGGAGATGTTGGGTGAATTGCTTAAGGTGGCCGACGTGAGTATAGCAGTGGCCGGCACGCACGGCAAAACCACCACTTCCTCCATGATCGGCCATATGCTCACAGCCGCCCAGCGGGACCCCACCATGATCATCGGCGGCATCGTTCGCAGCCTGGCCACCAATTACCGCCAGGGCCGGGGGAATCTTATCGTGGTGGAAGCGGACGAGTTTGATCGCAGCTTCCTCTCCCTCTTCCCCACTATAGCCGTCATCACCAATATCGACCTGGAACATCTGGACTGCTACCGGAACCTGGAGGACCTGACTCAGGCTTTTACCCAGTTTGCCAACGCCGTCCCGTTCTACGGCCGGGTGGTGGCTTGCCTGGACTGCCCCAACATGCAGTCCCTGTTGCCCAAACTGAAGCGCCCGGTGACCACCTTCGGCCTGAGCCCCCAGGCGGATGTCCAGGCCCGAAACCTGGCCGGTGATGCCATGCGGATGTCCTTCGAGGTCCGGGTACCCGATAATGCGACGCCGGTCAAGGTGGAATTGCAAGTGCCCGGCGAGTATAACGTGCGCAACGCCTTGGCAGCCATCGCCACCTGCCTGGAGCTGCAAGTGCCGCTGGATGAGATGGTGGCCGGGCTGCAACAGTATACCGGTGTCAACCGCCGCTTCGAACTGACCGAGACCATCGACGATGTCCTGTTCGTGGACGACTATGCCCATCATCCCCGGGAAGTTGCTGCCGTCCTGGCGGCGGCCAGAGAGGGCTGGGATCGGCGGTTGGTGGCCGTATTTCAGCCCCACCTATACTCCCGGACCCGCGATTTCCATGAGGATTTCGCCCGGGCCTTTTTAGATAGCGACCTGCTGGTGGTGACCGACGTCTATGCGGCCCGCGAGGATCCGTTGGAGGGTATCAATGGCGAACTGATCGCTTCGGACGCAATCAATATCGGCCATAAGCAGGTGCATTACATACCACAACTGGATGATCTGGCCGGCGCGGTGGCGGAACTGGTTCGGTCAGGCGATATGGTCATTACCATGGGGGCCGGCGATATCACCGCCTACAACGCCACAATCCGGGATGCCTACAGGCAATGCGTCGGGAAGACTTAACCCACATGGCTGAGCTTATCACGACCGGTGAAATGCGTATGGACGAGCCTATGAAGCGCCATACCACCCTCGGCATCGGTGGCCCGGCCGAAATATTTGTCCGGCCCGGTGACCGGGAGGAGCTGTTGCGCCTGTTGCGCTACGCCGCCGCCCAAAAAATTCCCATCCAGCTACTGGGTTCGGGCAGCAACTGCCTGGTTAGTGATGCCGGTGTGTCCGGACTGGTCATCTCCTTGGCGGGTACCCTGAATCACTTGACCATTGAGGGCGACCGGGTTGTGGTGGAGGCCGGCGTCATGCTGGGTCACATGGTCAAGCGCTGCCGGGCGGCCGGTCTGGCGGGCCTGGAAAGCCTGGGCGGGGTGCCGGGCACGGTGGGAGGCGCCCTGGTGATGAACGCCGGGGCCTTCGGCACAGAAATATCGACCCATTTGACCGCGGTTAATGTCGTGAATCACCAGGGGCGGGAACGTCGCTATGCCAGGGAAGATCTCAGTTTCGGGTATCGCTCATCAAGCTTCGAACCTGGTGAGATCATAATCGGTGGGGAATTCAAATTCCCCTGGGGCCAAGAAGAGCAGGTCGCCAAGGCTAGCCGGCTGGCTTCCCGGGAACGCAAAACCCGCCAGCCGCTGACCAAGCGCTCGGCGGGCAGCGTCTTCAAAAACCCCCGCCCCGACCTGGCCGCGGGGTGGTTATTAGACGAGGCCGGACTGAAGGGCACCCGCATCGGCGACGCCCAGATCAGCCCCCAGCATGCAAACTTCTTCATCAACCGCGGCAGCGCCACCGCCGAGGATATGGCCCGGTTGATCAAGCTGGCCGCCGGCACCATCAAGGCCCGCTTTAAGGTGCAGCTGGAACTGGAAATCAGGACCCTGGGGTTTCCCCGGGGCTTTTGGGAGGAGGCCGGTCTTGGCAAGTAGCTTTAAAGCCACGGTTAGAAACATGGTTCGCTGGCTGCGCCGGGGCTTGATTGCCGCCCTGCTAATGGGTATCGGCTGGGTGCTGGGCAAAGCCGTTGTAACCTACACTAAGGAAATAGCGGTATTCGATTTGCGGCGGATCGAAATTCGTGGCCATAGCATCGTCTCCCGGGCAGCTGTGATCAACGTTATCGACCTGCCTCTCACCGGGAGCATCTTCGACGTGGACCTGGATGCCATCCAACATAAGGTGGAGCGGCTCAACTTTATCCAAGGTGTGCGGCTGGGGCGCATTTTCCCCCATACTGTGTTCGTGGACATCGTGGAGAACCAGCCGTTGGCCTACGTGTCGGCGCCCGAGTTCTTTGTGCTCACCGCCGACGGCTCAGCCCTCCCCTTGCCCAACGGCCGCCACCAGCTGGAGCTGCCCACAGTCTCCGGCATTCCCGATGTTAATTCCGCCCTGGATGCCGGTGAAATCGGCGGCCATGCTAAACTGGAACAGGCGCTGGAAATTTTAGGTTTCCTTAAAACTGCTTTCCCGGCGCTCTATCAGGAGCTGAGCGAGATAGTCTTCAGCTCCAGCGGTGAGATTACCCTCTACCTGGCCGAGACCTCCACGGCCGTGCGCCTGGGCGACACCGACTTGGAACAGCGAATCGCCACCCTGGACGCCTTCCTGACCACCGTTATGGGACAGCATAGCGTGGTGGATTATTCCTACATCGACTTGAGATATAAACAACAGATAATTGTCAGGGAAAGAGCCTAATGACCAATCATGAGCTGCAATCGGGAATTATTTCCGGCCTGGACGTAGGCACCACTAAGGTCTGCGCAGTTATCGCCCAGGTGGACGATGAAGGCCGCATGAATCTGCTGGGCGTGGGCCGGACACCAGCCACCGGTATCCGCAAGGGGATGGTGGTGAGTGTTAAAGAAACCATCGCCTCTATCGAAGCGGCTGTCAGTGAGGCGGAAAATCAGGCCGACGTGAAAATGGACGGCGTGTACGTGGCCCTATCGGGTGAACAGGTGCGCAGCATGAACAATGCCGGCGTGATCACCGTCAGCCGGGGCGAATCCCGGGTGCCCAGCACTTCGGAGATCGATGAGGATGATATCCTGCGGGTGCTGGAACAGGCCAAGGCCATCACCCTGCCCACCGAGCGGGAAATCCTCCACGTGTTGCCCCAGGAGTTCAAGGTGGACCAGCACGACGGCATCAAGGATCCCCTGGGCCATGTGGGCCACCGGCTGGAGGCCCGGGTCCACCTGGTGACCGTGGTCAGCTCCGCCGCCCAGAACATCACCCGCTGCGTTGAAGCCGCCGGCCTATGGGTGGAGACCCTGATATTGGCCCCCCTGGCCTCGGCCTATGCCGTCCTGGAGGAGACCGAAAAAGAGCAGGGCGTGGTGCTCATCGATATGGGTGGCGGCACGACGGATATCATCGTCTACTATAACGGCGGTGTGCGGCATACCTCCGTGATCCCCTTCGGCGGCAATCGGGTCACCAACGATATTGCCCAGATACTGCACACCACTTACCAGAAGGCCGAAGAGCTCAAACGGGAGCACGGCTACGCGAAATTCCCGGCCACCATCGAGGATAACGAGATCACCATCGAGGGGATCGCCGGCCGCCAGCCCCAGACCACCACCAAACGGGGTTTGTCATCCATAATCGAGCCCCGGCTGGAGGAAATCCTGGCCCTGTGCCGCAACGAGGTGCGCAAGAGCGAGGTGGGCGACAAACTCACCTTCGGGGTGGTGCTCACCGGGGGCGGCGTCCTGCTCAAGGACATCGAGGAAAAGGCCGGTGAAGTTTTCAATGCCGACACCAAGGTGGGCTATCCCCTGCACATCGAGGGGCTGGAGGACGTGATGCACTCACCCGAGTACGCCACGGCCACCGGATTGCTGCTGTATGGGCGGGAGCATCAGGAAAAATATGGCGCGGTCCGGCGGCCGGGCGGCATAGGCCGCTTTTTCGGCGACCTGAGCGGCGGCGTAAAGGAATTTTTCAGGGAGTTGTTTTAACCGAGTAAGAGGAGAAAGACCATGTTCTTTGAATTCGACGACTACAATCTGCTCAAGGCTAAGATCAAGGTAGTCGGCGTGGGCGGCGCCGGCGGCAATGCTATTAACCGCATGATCGAGGACAACCTCATGGGGGTGGAGTTCATCGCGGTGAACACCGACGCCCAGGATCTGGACAACAACCTGGCCGAGACCAAACTACAGATCGGCAAGACCCTCACCAAGGGGTTGGGGGCCGGCGCCGACATCGACATCGGATGCCAGGCTGTTGAGGAGGATCAGGAAATAATCAAGGAAGCGGTGGCCGGCTCCGACATGGTGTTTATCACCGCCGGGATGGGGGGCGGTACCGGCACCGGGGCTGCGCCCAGCATCGCCCGCATTGCCAAATCGCTGGGCATCCTAACCGTGGGCATCGTCACCCGGCCCTTCGTATTTGAAGGCCGCCAGCGGGCCGCCCGGGCCGAAGGGGGTATCGAGGAACTGCGCCGGTTCTGCGACACCACCCTGGTGATCCCCAACGAGACCCTGCTGCGCATCACCGATCCCAATACCGGGTTCGCCGAGGCGCTCAAGCTGGCCGACAGCATCCTGCACCAGGCCACCCGGGGCATCTCCGACCTGATCAATATCCACGGCCTGATCAATCTGGACTTCGCCGACGTGCGCACCATCATGCTGGACATGGGCGAAGCCATTATGGGCACCGGCATCGGCCACGGTGAGGAACGGGCCATCCTGGCCGCCCAACAGGCCATCTCGTCGCCCCTGCTACAGGATTGCAATATCTCCGGCGCCCGCGGGCTGCTGGTGAACATCACCGGCGACCCCACCATCACCCTGCACGAGGTGAACGACGCCGCCTCCATCATCAACGAGGAGGCCGGTGATGACGTGAATGTCATTTTCGGGGCGGTCATCAATCCCCAACTCACCGATGAGTTCCGGGTGACGGTCATCGCCACCGGCTTCCAACGGCCCGATGACGCCAACCGGCGCACCGCCGCCCCCGCCCGCATGGTGGCCGCCGCCAGTCTGCCCCAGGGACTGGGGAACATACCGGCCCTGAACCGCCAGATTCTATCCAGCGATGGGGAACTCTCGTTTGACCTGGAAGAGGACACCGCCGCTGCTGCCGGGGCCGATGACCTGGAGATACCCACCGTCCTGCGGGCCAAAGCCTCCGCCCCCGCCGAAGGTCCATTGCCCCTGTAGTTGAAGCTGCTCTACCCTGGAAAGCAAAGGCCCCCTCGTACGCTGTTGGGATGAGGGGGCTTAAACTAAAAAACCGTCATGCTTCGAGAGTCTCAGCATGGCGGTGTTACCGGTAAAACTGGCTATAGATGAAGTAGCTAGACCTTCTCCCCCCGGGCCCGCATCTCCCGCATCACCTTACTAATGCCTTTCTTGTCGATGATCCGGATCCCCTTGGCCGACACCCGCAACCTGATGAAACGGCCCTCTTCCCGGATCCAGAACTTCTTCTTGAACAGGTTCAGGTCGAACCGCCGCCGGCTTTTGTTGTGGGCATGGCTGACCTTATTCCCGAAGGATGGTCCCCGCCCCGTGACTTGACAATACCTGCTCATTTTATCCCTTATACTTTTACCGGCCTATAGGCCCGTTTTCAGCCGCCGAATATACGAACGGCCGGTGGCAACCGTAAAGGGGGAAACGAGGGGCATCCGGCACAGGTGTATTGAAAATTGTAAAATGTAAATTGTAGAGAGTTTATCCCGCCAGAGCGGGGCCAACGGCTAACCATTAGCCCGGGCATACAGATCCAGTAACCTGCGGATCATTTTTTGATAGTGGGTATTATGCTTTTTCGCCTGCCTTTTGAAGAAGGCCGCGCTAGCCCGGCTGAGTGTTAGCGTTACAGGTTGGTGCCAAGCAGAAAGCATCTGATATAAGCCGAGGGCTAAACATTCCTTGTTTTCAAGGTTCCAATATTAAATCAATTTCACCGGGCTTTGAAGTATGGTCACCAAAAAGGTGGGTTTGGGTATTACCGTGATATGGCCGTCCAATCATACTGCGCTTTTTTCCAGGAAATATTTCTTCTAGTATTTGGATAGTTACTTGATAGGTGAACTCACGTCTATCGGTGCGTACATAAACTACCGCGTCCCCTTTTAAGAGCTCGGAGGATTGACTAAATGCACGGTAGAGAAGATTACGATATTCCTCACGATTCCCAAATTTACCCCTGTACCGGCCACGGCCTGAATATGCGATTGGTAAGTCTCCTAATAGCCAAAGGCGTAGCCATTGATCATAATGGTAATTTGTAACCCCATAGTAGGGTGGCGAGGTAAAGAGCAAGCTTACTGACTCTACATCAATGAAACTATTGGAAATCGGAAGCTGCGATATTAATTCAGTACAATCTCCTAGATAAATTTCACTTGCACAAATAGTAGGCAGACCTTTTGCATATCTCCACCCTATCCTTTTCCTCATAAATTCAACAGGATCAATATCTGGTGGTGTTAAATCACGTGCTTCCCACCAGTCAATCGCATATTGAGGTGACATCGACTTTGTCTGCATCATTTGATTAGATAAAGATGCGCCACGCTTGCCATGCAAGTATACAAGTAATAGAGCCATAGCGGTCCAGTCAACGCTTTGCGTACTCCAGCCCAACTGGCTTCGAGCCGATAACAAGAATTCCCTCACTATAGGGGAGAAACAGTGCTTGAAAAAGACGGGTAAATTCTCAGCCTCTTTAGAATACATCGGGGCCATTTCAGCTATATCTTCTATACGAGCTATAACATCTTCATATTTTGCTGGCGATAATTTTGCTTGACCGTAAACCCAACCAACGGGATTGAGCTCAATACCTACGCCGATACGGCCTTGGATCGCAGCACTATAAACAGCTGTACCGCGCCCAGCAAAAGGATCCAATACAATATCATTTGGATCAGTAAACTTCCGAATTATTGAATCCGCAAACTCCACTGGAAACATGGCATAATACGGGCCAACCCCAGCCCATCGGCTCTCCGCTGTGTTATATCTTCTTGCTACGTTGGTCAATCAGATTCCTCCCGCATAAGGGCTTGTGCCAACTGTTTTAACACCTTTTTACCGAGATGGAGGGGAATTGCAGCGTGAGCATGGGCTGAGACAAGAGGCATAAGTGCGTTGGGAAAGCGCGATGATACTAAACGATCAAGTAGTGCACACGTTGTCCCAAACTGAGGATAAAGAGAAATATCATCTGAATCGAGAGTATCCTGTTCATTGGTCAAGAAGGGAATGCTGGCAACAATACGAGCCCCGCTTTGTGTCTTATAAAAAAACTTTCGCCCAAAATACGTATCTTGGCCGTATCGCTTTTTACTTGATGTTTGTTGTATGACCTCTTTAATATACTCATCCATTATCAGGCTATAGGTTCTAGGAGCGAACCCGGGTTGCCCCGAATCGTCCATCTGATCAATTTCTTCAAAATGGGTAAAAAATGCACCGCTCTTTTCAACACCAAGAATAACGAGGTCAGTGCTTGTTTTTATTTGAACTATAGAATTGATTCTTTTTAATTCTGTACTAATTGCCGCACTCAACCAGGCAGGTGGCCCGAAAATCGCTAAAGGGCCGTCCAGAAAAAAAGCCAACTTGCTCATCTGGTCCAACATCCCTCGTTTCTCAAAGGCCCGCAACAGGTGCACTAACAACAACCTCTCCCAGACTTGCATGACATATCCGAATGCCTCGTCGTTAGACCCGAGGTCGTTGAATCGTTCATGAATGCGTAACGCGTCAGTGGAATAGACTGGACGCTTACAGCCTGGGCACTCACCAGTCCCACTGGGTATGTTCAAGTGTTGCTCACAGCCATCAGTTTCAAAATAGGGGCACCTCTGGTCTTGATGCTGAGGTTTTAACTCCAGCATAGCTTCATATGTGTCTATAAGCGGTAATTTTTCCTCTTCATCAATTATAACATCATGAAAATGGTCATATAGTTCCTCACGGAATGAGGCACGTGCCGATGTTTGTCTCCGAGTAACGACGTTACTGCCCGGAAATGCGGCATCAATCGCAGAGGCTTTTTCAGTCTCACGGAATTTCTTGGGTTCCACCGCTCGCTGCTTGTCAAGTTGATCTATAAGGGCTAAGTCAATTAGGACACATGCCACGGTACAATACCCAATCTTTGCACCGGGGTACCCTATTTTTACATCAACCTCCGCTCTGCTTCCATCAATTGCTAAGATAAATATTGGTAGCTGATTCAGAGAGTCCGGTGCAACCACGGGTATGGATGTTGCAGAGGCACTTGACGAGTGATAAACTTTTGACCGGCGGAGCAAATTCTTTACCCGCTCCGACTCAGTAATGCGCCGTAAAGGCTGGTAACCGGCAAATTCTCCCTTGTATGGCATAGCTACTCGCGAGATAACGTGTTAGCATCGATTGAGAACCGATCAACTTGAACAGGGATAACATAGGGATTTGAAAGTGTTTTTATCCTGACAAAACCCTTGTCTTGGGCGCGTAATATGCTCCCCACAAAATCTGCAAAATCATAGAACTTCCGAATCTCTTTGGTCTCATCAGTATTATTCAAGTGGCCGATAAACCAATTTGAAGTATTGCGCAGAATATTCTGTTGAATAGAACTTACCTCCTGAGTTGCATAGACAAGCCCAATGTGATATTTTGCTCCTTCCTTTGCTGTTCGCACCCATATATCCTTCAGGTCAAGATCGCGTGAAGAAGGCAGGATATTATGTGCTTCTTCTACGTACACTAAGACTTCAGGCGGTATCTTACCATTGCGGAAAATCTCTTGGTGGTGCTGGAAGATCACGCGCATAACACGATCAGCAGAGGCCTTGTTTAACTCAGGATTGCCACTCGATTGGTCTATGATAACTAACTTCCCCGCTTTAAGATGTTCGAAGATGTCTTTAGCATAATCCGAAATAGTGCTGGGTGTGTGATGCTCATGGACTCGTCCTATTTGACGAGGGCCATTTGTAAATTTGAACATCTCAAGGATTTTTTTTAAACCTTCATCCGCCCAAGCCCCAGAGGTACTTGTCTCCATATACTCACTATTAAACGCTCGAAAATTGGATTCCTTATCTTTAATATAATTTCCTAAAATTTCACACGCTTCAGAAATCCTTTCCCATGTTGGTTCGGTATCAGATAGGATTCTTGAGCAATTTTTATATGCATCTGAATGCTCACTTCTCTCGTTGGCTTCCAAGTCTGCCATGGCGTCAATTAGTTTTTTATTGAACAGACCGCTGGTCTGTGGGTGTAGAATTGGAGGAGGCTCCAAGCCAGCTTTATGTAGAAGAGCTCGGTAGCAAAGAACACATCGTCTGTAACGAATCGTTGCACTCCGGTCCTCCGTATCGGGAGATTCAAAAATTACATCTCTAAAGTTCTTGATGTATATCGCGTCTGAACCAAACAGAGCGCTATCGATTATATCCTTACCGATTTGAAGATTATCATCAAGATAGAAATTGAGAAGCATGAGTTTTCGTCTAGGATCATTCGGGTGCTTTGTGACACCGTAGGTGATAATATCTTGTTTCAAATCTTCTTGCATGTCATCGGGACCGCACTTCCAAGCATTTTTTAGTGCCTCTGGATTCAACTTGTTGTTTTTATCTTGCTCGTTTTCATTTGCATACTCACCGTTCGGATCAAAGACAATTTGCCCAATTCGGCTGCCACTCTCGCCCCACCTCAAGCCAAATATTGATTTAAGGATTATTTTGGTGGTGTTTGATTTACCGGTTCGTGTCATGCCGAACAGTGCGGTCTTTTGACCCAAAAGGTCGGTAGGAGTAATGGATACTGGCACTCCAGCAATCCCCTGAAAGGACCGATGGGTGGAAGCATAGCGGATTTTACCGATTTGAACTAGCTGGAGCTCTGCACTTTTGTCCGCACGGGGGTCGCGGAAGTTTGCAATAGATTCGAGTACTTTGCCCCGCGGCCTAAACACCTTGAGTCCGCGATTAGGGTAGTAGTTGCTCAGATCAGAACCAAATGAAAGGCGATAATCGGGGGACTTGTCGTCACCTACGTCTTCAACATAATACGTTCCAAGCACACGGCAACGCACACCTGCATAGCTGAGCAAATTATGAGTTGTAGG
>JACZSB010000158.1 GCA_022574435.1 Fidelibacterota bacterium | reverse complement strand
AACCTCAGGGTGACGTCGAAGGGCAAGGTCTTTCATTCCCCTCTAGCCGCTATATTGGAGAGATCCCACCGGACCAGAGCAGGCAGGTATCCATCCCCCTCAAGGCCGGGTTGGAGCTCCCCAGCGGCAGGGTCACCATCACCGCTAGCTTCACCGAGGCCAACGGCCTCGAGCCGGACCCGATAGAGATCACCTTCGATACCCGGGCCTACCGGCCGCCGGAGCTGGTGATTGCCGACGTGGGTATCGACGATGCCTCGGGCAACGGCATGATCGAGGCGGGGGAAGTGGTGACGGTGATGGTGCGGGTGCGGAACCGGGGTCGGGGGGCAGCGGAGCAGGCTAAGGCTGAGGCTAAGGTGGGAGCGAATGTATTTGTTGCCGAAGGCAGCGCCACACAATTCGACCTGGGGAGTTTGCCACCGGGCGGCTATAAAGACCTCCAGTTCCAGATCTACACCAACCGGCGCGCACAGGAGATAGCCGTCACTATGACCCTCACCGAGCGCCACGGCAACTACGGCCTGGCGGACGCCCCCCTGGAGCTGCCCTTCAACCAGCCGGGGCGGTCGGTGCAACAGGTGATTGTCGAGGGGCGAGCTGGGGAAGTTGCAGGAGCAGGGGTCGTGGCCGGGGGATTGTCCATCGACATCGAGCGGGATATACCCAAGGGGCGGGACCTGCGAAAAGATGCAGTTGCCCTGATCATCGCTAACCGTGATTATATGGACCCGGATATACCGGCCGTCACCTACGCCCACCGGGACGCCGAGTTCGTCAAGCAATACCTAATAAAGACGCTGGGCTACCGCGAAGGGAACATCTTCCTGTACCGGGACGCCACCCAGTCCAATTTCCGCACCGCCCTGCGCAAGCTCCAGAATGCCGCCAAAAAGAAGGCCGACGTGTTCGTCTATTATACGGGCCACGGCGCGCCTGACCCGGAGGAAAAGCTGGGCTACTTCGTGCCGGTGGACTGCGATCCCAACTACGTGCAACTGGGCGGCATTGGCCTGGAGGAGTTTTATAAGGAGTTGGGCCGGATCAAGGCCCGCAACATCACGGTGGTGATCGACGCCTGTTTCTCCGGGGCCAGCGCGGCCGGGATGCTGATCGCCGAGGCCTCTCCCATCTTCATTTCAGTGGAAAACCCGGCCGCCAGCCTGGCCAACGGCGTGGTGCTCACCTCGTCGTCCGGGGAGCAGATCAGCTCCTGGTACCCCCAGATGCGGCACAGCCTGTATACCTACTATTTCCTGAAGGCCCTCCAGGGGGCGGCGGACCAGGACGGCGACCGGCAGCTGACCGTGGCCGAACTGCAGACCTACCTGGAGGAGCAGGTGCCCTACATGGCCCGCCGGCTGCATAACCGCGTGCAGACACCCGGGGTCACGCCTGGACGCGATGAGCGGGTGCTGGTGCGGTATGAGTAGGGGCATGGCTCACCCTTCGAGAGCCCTTCCTTTCAACTCAGGACAGGCCTCAGGGTGACGGAGAGCGCCGGAACTTGAAGGCTGAAATAGGGCTGGGACGAGGCTGCCGACTGCCAACTGCCAACTGCCAACTGCTATTGCCACTTTTAATGGCGACAGTTGCACTTGGCCTTCATTTGTGTTGTGACAAATCTTGTGACAGTGCTTAGTCCATCATCCTTCGACCCAAGGAGCAGACCATGAAAAGGGAATTCAACGTCATAATAGAGCGCGACGATGAGGGGTATTATGTCGCCTCTGTACCGGAATTACGAGGCTGCCATACCTAGGCTAAGTCCCTCGATACCCTCATGAGCCGGATCAAGGAAGCTATCGACCTTTGTCTCGAAGTAGAAGATGGGACGGTAGAACATGCTGAATTTATAGGTCTTCAGAGAGTCTCGGTCAACGTAAGACCAGACTGCCGCGCATTAGGGGCCGGGCAGTAATTAAAGCACTAATGCTGGCACCGAATTGGCAGCGAACTAATGTCCATGGTATACAGCATCAGTTTGCGCTCACCAGGCGCCGCGTCCCGGCTGGAGGAGAACGACATGGTCCGGCCGTCCGGTGATATGGACGGGAACCCATCGAAGGCATCGCTGTACGTTAGCCGGGTCTGTGCGCCGGTATCCAGGTTCATCATGAAAATCTCGTAGTTATGGGGCGGCAGCACCTTGACGAAAACGAAATGCTTGCCATCGGGCGCCGGGTAGGGGGCCCAATTGGTACCCTCGTCGTGGGTCACCTGCCGCCCCCCGCTGCCGTCGTGTTTGATGGTAAAGATGGTCATGGGCAGCCCCCGCCGGCCTTCATCGGAGCGTTTCCAGGCCCGGTATAGAATGGTCTCATTGTCGGGCAGATAAAAAGCGCCCCCTTCCTGCCATTCGTCCGTGTGGGTGATCCGGAACTGCTCACTGCCGTCGGGACGCATGCGCCATAGGTCCATCCGGCCGTCGATCTGCCGGGCGAACAACACCCACTCGCCATCGGGCGAAAGGGAAACCTCGGCCTCGTAATATTCATTATTGGTCAAGCGCACCAGGCCGGACCCGTCCAGGTTGCAGGTGTACAGCTCGGCCCCGGTGGGATAGTCCTGGGGATCGGACCAATCGCCGGGCGGCAACTGCAGATTGTCGCGGGTGGAGGTGAATATCAGCCGGTCACCCCCGGGAAAGTAGAATGAGCAGGCGTCCGCCCCCAGATCGTTGATTTTCCGGATATCCCGGCCATCCAGCGCTACCGTGTAAGTGTGGAAAACCTGATCACCCTCGCGCTTGGCATTACAGATCAGGCTTTTGCCGTCCGGGGAAAAGTAGGACTCGGCGGCGTTACCCAGGTTAGGCACCAGTTGCACCGGCAGCTCCCGGCCGCTAGCATCCGGCGGGGTCTCATTCTTGCTGCGGCAAGCGAGCACCGCCAACGCGCAGCACGCTGCCAACAGGTAGTTTGAATATGGCGGTTTAGACATATCGATTTTCCAATAATTTGTCCCTGGTCAAAGCCAAAATCGGCATCCGGCCCTCCTCCGGGTCTGTTTAAGGAGCTATCGTTCTCTGCTGAAGGTTAGGATTCAGCGCTAACAAAAGCCAGCCTGAATATCCGACACATTTTCCGGTGGGAACCGCTTTTTGGTGCTAAAAGCTACAGGCCCCGGCCATACGGCAGGGGCCTGAGATAATCCCACAAGACTTGATTCGTACTTACAGGGCAGCGTAAGTGAATTCCACAATTCCGCTGGGCTGATCGTAGTTAATGAAGCGCAGCTTGTAGTAGTTGCCATCACCCGTATCCACGATATACACCAGAGCATCATTCTTTATAGAAACCTGGTGGGTATCGAGGTTGTAGGTAATTAGCTCATGGGCCCCACTGTATGCCAAAGGGCGGGAGGTATGGCTATCCTCTACCCAAGTGAGGCCCGTAGGGACGCTTTCAATATCCTCAAAGTCCTTATTATCGATGACCGCCACCCGCGTCTCATTGTCGAAATTCAGAATCACGTTCTGCATAGGGAAAGGCGCACCGGGAACACGAGAGGTAATCAGGCCCATGTGCCAGTTCGCTGGCTCTACAGTCGTTCCCCCGTCCATGTCAAAATAGGCCGCCTCATCCGCTGAATAAGACACAATCGGAGACATAGCTGTCGGGAAAGTAGAATCGGCATTCATTTGCGCATACTTGATGTCAAAGGCCACTGTGGAGGCCTTCTCAACCATGAACGACAGAAGCTGGTAATCGGTAGTGCGAACAAAATAGTAAGTGCCGTTAGATGCAATGCTGTGATTGTCTTCTTGATTGTAGGTGGATGGGTCCATCCAGCCACTTCCGATAACAAGATCCGTCTCCGTATCATATTCGAAGGACTCGCTACCAGTGTAGGCGGCACTTGCAAAATCACCGGAGATGATCGCTGCCGCGGAAACGTTGGCGGCCGCATTCAACGCCACTGAGTATACCGACGGCGTGACAGTCGTATCCAGTCTAAGAATCAGATCATGGACTCCGCTGACCGCCGCCCCGGTAGTGAAGGAGAAGTAGTAAGGCGCCTCCTTGATACTGGGGGTGGCCACACTGGTGCCCACAGTGGTACCATCATCGTTGGAATCACAGCCGAAGGCCACCAGGGCCAGCACAATTGTTGTTAATATGAGTTTATGATATTGCATTTCAGGACCCTTTTCTTAGTTCAGTTTCCAGTTCCAGGTAATAAGTACGCCCCAGGAAGGGGCCGTACTCGTAATTCTTATAGTCCAGCATATTATGCATCCCCAGGCCCAAGGTCAGATAGCCGGCCAGGCGCAACTTAGCGTCATAGTCGATCATGGGCCGGGGAGCCAGCGCTTTTTCCCGGCGGACGAAACGTGCTAGATCCGGGTCATAGGAAGTGGGATGATAAGGGGCCACCACCTTGGCTTTGAAAGCGTAGGAGAAAATCCCTCCGCCATGCTTATGGCTGAGCCGAAAGGTAGCGCTATGCGGCTGGGTGTTGGGCAGCAGCTCCCCGGTGGAGAGATCGCGGTTGTCCACATAATTGTAGCCCCAGCTCATCAGCCAATCAGTCGATACGTGCCAACGGCCTTGCAGCTCCACTCCCCTTAGCCGGGCCTGCTCGATATTCCGATAGCTGAACGTGCCCGGGCTGGTAACCTCGTAATCTCCGATCCGGGTGCCTATATCCACCAGGTAATCCTCGATCATCTGGTTAAAGCGGTTCTGGTAAAACGTCAGGGTAACTAAATATTCACCGGGATGATAATATTCCACTCCCAGATTATACCCCTGTGAAGTTTCCGGCTCCAGGTCGGGATTCCCTATGACCGTGTAACCGACGGCAGAATGGTACCATGAGATGTAGCGGTCCATAAAAGTCGGCATGCGGAAACCGCGGCCCCCTGAGGCCCGCAACTTCCAGCGCTCGTCCAGGCGGTACATGGCGGCCAGCCGCGGGCTGAAAATCGGATTAATCTCGTTATTGTTATCAACTCGGCCGCCGGCCACAAGGGTAAGTTTGTCATTGGCCTGCCAATCTGCCTGAAGGTGATACCCAGCTGCCGTCAGACTACGCGAACCGCCGGAGACCCGGTCGTTATGGTATTCGGCGCTGGTCAGCTCCACCCCGGTATTGAAAGTTACCAGGTTGCCGGTGCGGATCAAGTTCAGTTCCAACTCCCGCTCCCCCTCGCTGGTGATATTGGAAGCATTGCTCTGCACTATTTGATAGTCGCGCTCATAGCTTTCCCACCGGCCGATGGTATTAATCTTCCACCCATCAACCACGGACCACCCGTGAATTGCCGTCAGTACCGTGCGTTGAATATCGGTGGTTGCCGTTACCAGGGATGATATCTCCAGCAGCGACCTTTCGTTGGTCACAAAGCGGTTCAGGCGCAGGTCGAAGGAGTGCTTGGGGATACCCTGCCAGGTGATCTGGCCCCGCAATGACAGTTTATCAAATTCGTCGATGTCCCGATACTGCATGGCCTTACCCACGTTGGCCCACAACGCATCAAGGTCAAACTGCACCCGTAAATCCCCCCGGCTGACATCCAGATTCAGCCGCGCGTCCCGCGTCCCTTCATACAGGTTTAAGGGGTTATCAGTGTCCGCCAGCGACTTAGCCTCGGAGGCACTGCCGGTGAACCGGGTTCGCACTGAAAGTGGCGAGCGGGACAGACGGCGATCGGTGATGATGTTGATTACCCCGCCCATGGCCTCACTGCCGTACACCGCCGAACTGGGACCCTTGATAATCTCCACTTTATCCACGTTGGCGGTGGAAAGTTGGTCCAGGTTGATCCGGTTATTGAACTTGCCGCTCACCGGTTGCCCGTCCACCAGGATCAGGACGTAGCGGGCATCTATGCCCAGGAGGTTGACGGTCGTGCCGCCTTCCACTCCCGAACCCACCGTCACTCCTGAACGCTGGGCCAGCAACTCACCTATATCACGGGCGCCGGAATCGAGTATATCTTGGCGGGAGATTATTTCAGTGGGCACCGGAACGTCTATCAGGATTTTTTCCGTGCGCGTGCCGGTAACCACCACTTCATCCATCTGAAAGAAGGTTTCCCGCAGCCGAATTATGAGCGGCGCATCAAGGGGCAGGCTAACGCTCCGGCGCTGGTCCTCATGGCCGATGGCCGATACAAACAGGGTGATGTTGGCTTTCCGCAGTCCTTCGATGGTGAAATTGCCCTGCCCATCGGTGGCATCACCCAGGCCGGTACCCAGCACCATGACATTCACCGCCCTCAACGGTTGGCCGGTGACCAAGTCCACAACTCGCCCACTGATGGACGCCGGTTGGTCGTCGGCGGCAAATAGGCCGCTACACACGAAAACGCACGAAGCAAGCCGCCAGCCGACGGTATATGATCGTCTGAACACGCCCGAAAATTATCTTACTACTATGAAGGAGCAGTAAATGCAGTATGAAGATTGTGGGATACTTTGCGCGGGAAATTAGGCGGTTCGGGTCTCACCTGCGGCTTGACCGTAATCAGTACAATCAGCGGCAATGTTATGCGCTGGATCCCCCTCAGCCGCAGCCCCAAACTTACAGATGCAAGGTCAAACTCGTGACTTCTCCCTCCCGCAACACCTGCACAGCCACGGTATCACCGGGGTCCAGTTCCCCCAGGCGGAA
>JACZSB010000157.1 GCA_022574435.1 Fidelibacterota bacterium | reverse complement strand
CATCCGAACGATAACACGGAATACATTAACGTCGGTGCAGAATATTCCTCAAATGATTGGCTGTTCTTAAGGACCGGATATAAAAACCTTTTCCTACTTGATGGCGAAGAAGGGTTAACTATAGGAGCAGGGATTAAATACGCTCTGGGCAGCAATGTATCGATAAAAATTGACTACAGCTATCAGGACTTCGGGAGACTGAATAACGCCCAAAGCTTCTCGTTAGCTTTAGTATACTAGGTTCAGCGCTCATGCGAATATACCTTAAAACAGACGCAAGTTATTTCCTGTCGTTAATATAATCCCGTAAGAATTCTCGAACACAATATGAAATTGAATCGTCACTCCGGTAACCCGTTGCTGAAACCACGGGGGGATGACTGGGAGTCGGTGGCTGTTTTTAATCCCTCGGCCACCCTGGTAGATAATCGGATTCATCTGCTATACCGGGCGGTGGGAGAGTACTTTCCGTATACATCCAGGCTGGGCCATGCGGTCTTTGATACGGACCTTAACTTGATCGAGCGGCAGCAGGAGCCGGTTTTTGTTCATGATGCCAAACTATGGGAAAGATCAATTGAGGATCCACGGGTATCGATGATCGAAGATGAACTTTATCTCACGTACGTTACCACCCCTACACCCGGCCCCCCAGGAGCTGTACGAAGGAAACTGGGGCTCCCCAATCCTCCGGAAAGCGCCGGGCCCCGCACAGCAATAGCCAAAATGAACGGCTTCGACGAATATGAACGCTACGGCATCATCACCCCTTATGGCGCCGATGAGCGTGACGTCGTGCCCTTCCCTGAGAAAATTAACGGGCGCTATGCCTTTATTCACCGACCAGCCAACTGGGTTGGTGACCAATATGGCACAATGGGACCGTCTATCTGGTATGGCGACAGTGAAAGTCTGAATCAGGAGATAACGAATCACAAACTGGTGATGAAGGCGGAAGCTCAATGGGAAGGTAATAAGGTGGGCGCCGGCCCGCCCCCGATTAAAACTGACGCGGGATGGCTATTGATCTACCATGGTGTTGATCAAAGCAACATCTATCGTGGCGGAGCCGCTCTTTTGGATCTGCTGGAGCCGTGGAAAATGCTGGCTCGGACACCGGAACCAATTCTGGAACCGGAAATGGATTATGAGCTGTATGGCGACGTTCCAAACGTGGTGTTTCCGGAAGGGCTGGTTACAGTGGGCAACAAACTCATTGTCTTCTATGGCGGCGCGGACAAGGTCTGTTGTGCCGCCTCTGTAGACTTGGACGAATTTATCGCCGACTTGCTAAGCGGGGGTAACCAAGGCAAGTGAAGCTAAAACGCTTTTCAGGAAATCCCATACTGAAACCCATGAAGAGCAATGATTGGGAAAGTGGGGCGGTCTTTAACTGCGCCGCCTTGTTTAAGGATAGCACTGTGCACCTGCTTTATCGCGCCATTGGTGAGTATGAAATTTATATCTCACGACTGGGCCATGCCTTCAGCAGCGATGGCTTCAATTTCCAGCGCAGTGACAATCCCGTATTGTTTCCCGAAGGGGATATGGAACAATTTGGTTGTGAAGATCCGCGGATGACCGAAATTGACGGTAAGGTCTATATTACCTATACGGCCCTATCTGAACGGGCCTGGTCCGGATCCGGCAATCGGGTCGCGCTGGCCTCCACAAGTGACTTTAAGACCTTCGAGAAACATGGAATAATTCTACCGGATATTGAGAATAAGAACGCCGTCATATTTCCGGATAAAGTGGGCGGCAAATATGTCATGTTTCACAGAATTATGCCTGATATATACATTGCCTACTCCGACAACCTGAAGCAGTGGTACGGCCACCGCGTCGTCATGAAACCCAGGGAGGGACTATGGGACTGCACAAAGATCGGAGCAGGCGGACCTCCAATAAAAACTTCGGCCGGATGGCTATTTTTTTACCATGGCGTTGATCAGAATCGCATTTACCGGCTTGGCGTGGCCCTATTTGATCTCGATGATCCGTCAAAGCTGATTTCCAGACAGGAAGAGGCGATCCTGGAGCCTGCTGAGACCTGGGAATTAGAAGGGGATGTGCCCAATGTGGTATTCACCTGTGGCGCAATCGAAAAAGACGGAGCCTATTATGTCTATTATGGCGGCGCCGACACAGTTATCGGAGTCGCCACTGTGGACAAGATGCAAGCCCTTGATTTTACTTAATATTTATTTTGAACTCATATCCTCAGATTATTAGCAAACATACCGGATCACCATTTACATCGCCATTTTCTAACAATCTTTGTCGCATTTTACTGATTGCCCTGCTTGCTTCTATATCAGCTTGCAGCACTAAAGTTGATTCACAAAATATTACTTATTGGACGGCCCCTAGCCTGGAGCTATCACGATTTGAAAAAATAATAGTCGATGAATGGAATAATTCACACCCCGACTCACCGATTGATTGGAAAACTATTCCAGCAGGCATTAGCTCCGAAGAAGTACTTCTAACAGCGATTGCCACTAAAACCGGACCGGATATTTGTGCAAATATATTCGGCGGTTTTGCATCTCAGTTGGCGGATGCCGGCGTAATCGTGGCCCTTGACACTTTACCCGGTTTTTGGGACTTGGTAGAAAAGCGCCATATGACCAAGATTATTCGTAATAACTGGTATTATAAGGGCCACGTCTATGTACTTCCAGTGTATACTAATCCTGAGATGATTTGGTATAACAAGGAAATACTTAATGCCTTTAATATTACTGTAATTCCTAGAACATACAGTGAATTCTTCGCCATATTAGATGTCGTTTGTTCTGCGAGCGACATGTATGGCCTGCACATCGATGTCTCCTCAAAGTGGTATAGGAGATGGTTCGACTATTTAACATTTTATGCCGCCGCTTCAGGGGGGAGCCCTTATCTCGATATGGATAACAAAGCGGCCTTCTTTAATCAGGAGGCTGGTATAGCGGTAACGACCTTTTTCCACAAATTGTTCGCTAAAGGGTATGCGCCCAAATTTGAAATTCAGGATGGATTTCAAAAAGGCCTATTCGTGGCAGCGATCAAAGGAGCGGGGGACATAGTAAGAACGAAAAGAATTTATCCGGAGCTCCAGTATCACATTGCACCGCTCCTAGTACCAGACAACTATCCAGCTGATAGTCCCATTTACACCCTGGCTGAATCGAAAGGTATGGTGCTTTTTAACAGCACCGCCAAAAAGGCGCAGGCCTGGGATTTCATGCGACACTATTTTACTGATGAGCACGATTCCTTATGGCTTGCAATCACCAACTATTTGCCGGTTCGTGAGGATTTATTAAGTAATTCCATCTTTAAACTATATTTCGAGGATAACCCGGAAATAAAACGCTATGCAGTCACTACCGCATTTTCCGTACCACTCTCAATAACCCCCCATACGGTCCAGATTCAAACTATTTTAAACCGGGAACTGTGGCAACCGATTATTTACGGATTGAAGTCACCGCTGGCCGCCTCCAGGGATGCCAATAGTGCCATCAATCGGATATTGAGATCGGGACCGTAGTTATTGTACCATAATCCATGATTTCTATTCTTGCAAAGGTCAAATCCAATGAGCTGGTTGGTTATGGACTAATACTGCCATATCTAATTTATTCATTAATTATATGGGTATACCCCCTGATGTGGGGGATCAGTATTGCGTTTAAAAGGTGGAATATAATCTCCACTGAAAAGACATTTATCGGTCTATCCAACTTCATCCAAGTAATTCATGAACCATTATTTTGGATTGCCTTTAAGAATACGCTTTATTTCATGGTAGTGTTTATACCCATATCAATATTTTTATCCCTATCAGTCGCCCTATTGCTAAACCGCATAAATTTTCTACGCTCATTTTTCGCCTCGGGGTACCTCATTTCCTATGTTTCCGCAGGCGTAGCATATTCCATTGTATTTAACCTCATGTTCTCAGGTAATGGCATTATCAATACCTGGCTGAGCGGAATAGGAATCACAATTCCGTGGTTCTCAAGCCCTAAAATTGCGATGGCATCTATTGCAATAATTGTCGTATGGAAATTTCTCGGCTATTATAGTTTGATATTTCTGGCCGGGTTGCAGTCAATTCCCAAAACAATTTATGAATCCGCCGAAATCGACGGCGCCGGACGGATTACACAATTCTTTCGAATCACCATCCCCCTTTTAAATCCTTCATTTACCATTATTTTTATTTTTGCGATAATGCTATCCTTTAACGTGTTCACCGAACCATATATGATCACTGGCGGAGGACCGTTGGATAGCACCCAAACTTTTGTAATGCAGATCTACTATCACACTTTTACTAATCTCCATGCCGGCTATGGAAGCAGCTTTGCCATTATCGTGGCGGCGATAAGTTTTGCATTCGTATTCTTCATAAGAAAAATCGTCGAGAAAGACATATCTTAAATATGGAGCGCTATACTTTAATTAGGCATGATTTTCGATCGTACGAAAAATTGCTGACCTATTTATTGCTCAGCTTGGGCCTGATTCCAATGGTATTCCCATATATTTGGATGGTGTTGGCGTCTTTTAAAGTTCCCGCGGAGATCTTTGATCGATTCATACCCACAAGTCTTACACTTGAACATTATAGAATGATTTTCCTAATGGGATCAACCGGTTCCGCCAATCCTTTCATCAGGGCTCTCGCCAATAGTCTGCTAGTCTCCTCAGTCACTACACTCTCGGTAGTTATTTTCGGGGCAATTACAGGATATGCCTTGGCACGGCTCAGATTTAAGGGCCGGAACCTATTAAATAATTTTATCCTATTTCAAATGTTATTTCCGGTAGTATTGTTTTTAATCCCAAGGTTTTTGTTGGTGACAAAACTGGGCTGGATCAATACTTATCAGGGAATGATTGCGCCATTTATGATGAGCGCCTGGGCCATATTTCTTTTCAGACAATTTTTTAGAACTATACCACAGGAGCTGATCGATGCAGCCCGGATTGATGGCTGTTCGGAATTGAGGATAATATTTCAGGTCATGCTGCCATTATCCAAGTCGGTAACCATAATTGTGGCCGTATTCACCTTCATGTCCATGTGGGATGAATTCTTATGGTATTTGATAGTAACCAAGGACTACAATCTAATGCCGCTAAGTGTTTTACTAGGGCTGTTTACCAAGGGCGAATATAGTTCCTATCCAGGTATCCAGACCGCTGGGGCAACCCTTTTGACCATACCTATACTGATTATTTTCTTTTCGTTCAGGAAATTTTTCACAGAAGGGATCGCGCTATCGGGTATTAAAGGGTAAATACAGGAGCAGCTCCGCTAGTGTGACCCTCAGGACTACGGCGGACAGTGGAAATTGCTAGCTTGGCTCTAAGCACGCAATATGACGTATTTTAAGCCTGTGGTGAGTGTTGCCATAATAGGCTATATTACTTTTCCCATCCACCTATTTTTCATTTTGCACTTTTAATTTATTATTTCCCCCCTGCCCCACTTACCCCCGGGGATGGAACTGCTTATGGACTTCCTTCAGGTAATCCCGGTCCAGGTGGGTATAGATCTGGGTGGTGGTGATATCGGCATGGCCCAGCATTTCCTGCACGGCCCGCAGGTCGGCGCCCCCCTCCAGCAGGTGTGTGGCGAAACTGTGGCGGAAGATGTGGGGCGAAACCTCCTTGGTGATCCCCGCCCGCCGCGCCCACTGTTTCACGATTTGAAATGCTCCCCCGCGCGTCAAAGGGTTGCCCCGGGCGTTCAGGTAGACCTCGCCTTTGTTGCGAGCCTTCCGTTTGGCCGCCAGCAGGGGCCGGGCCTCATTTAAGTAGGTAGCCAGGTCCTCCCCGGCCCGGCGGCCCACAGGCACCAGCCGCTCCTTGGAGCCTTTGCCCAGCACCCGTAACAGGCCGTGTTCCGTCAACAGGTCGCTAAGAGACAAGCCGGTGAGTTCCGACACCCGCAGGCCGCAGGCGTACAGCAGCGATATTATGGATCGGTCCCGCACCCCCCGGGGATTACCGGTGTCCACCGCCTCGATAATGGCGTTGATCTCCCCCACCTCCAGCACCTTGGGCAGTCGCCGGGGCTGCTTGGGGGCCTCCAGGAACGCAGAGGGGTCGCTGGTAGTCCGCTTTTCGGCCAGCAGGAACCTGTGGAACCCGCGCACGGCGGAAAACGACCGGTGGATGGAGGCCGGCGCCAGGTCCAGGCTGCTCAGCCGGCGGGTGTAACCCCGAATGTGGGTCTGGCGTACCTGGTCCAGGTCGTCAACACCGGCATCCCGCAGATGCTCCAGATAGCGATTAAGGTCAATTTCGTAGCTCGCTAAAGTGGTGGTCGCCAGATTGCGTTCGACCCGGGCGTAGAGTAGGTAGTCCTCGAGTAAGTCTTTCACAGGGCCCGGCTGTGTTCCCTGGCGGCCGGCTCCTTCAGCCCTGGTGAACGGCCTCAGCGAAGGCCCGCAGCAATTCGGGAGTCCCCGCTTCCTCCGCCACCGTGCCGGTGACCACGAATTTGGCCCCGGCCCGTACCTTGGCAGCCGCCGCCTCAGGATCGCGAATACCGCCCCCCACCATCACCGGAATGTCCACGGCCTCGGTCACCGCCTGGACCACCTCGTCGGGTACGGAT
>JACZSB010000156.1 GCA_022574435.1 Fidelibacterota bacterium | reverse complement strand
CCGCTGAAAGCAGGGTGAGCACCCACCGATAGTGGGGCCGGATCGTGCCGCGGAGAGGACTCGAACCTCCACATCCAAAGGGACACTGGATCCTAAATACAGTTGAAGCCCGTCGAGAAATAAAAATGCGTATCCGGCCCGTATCCGGAAATCCGGCGCTAACCCGTATTCGGACCTGTTTTAGTAGCAGCATCTTCCGGGCACGGCTGTAGTGCGGTGTGACCAATCGGTAGATGTAACGCTAGACCACGTCCAAACTTATCCTGACCCTGCCAGTTGACTTCGTGCTGCCCGCTAATTAAAAAGTGAGTTTGCAGGCTAGACGGTGCCGCCGGCGGCTACTTAATCTCGGCATGGTCAAAAGAGACATCCGCGACCCAGTTGTGCATTGGAGGCCGCTTTGAGACCACGAAGCCAGGCCCTATCGCTCAGGGTAGTTGGAATCGAATACTCGATAAACCTGCTTTACGGGGATAGTTACTCCGCCAATTTCGAACGTATGCTGCTCGGTCCGTTCTTTCGCAATTTCACCAAACGTGGTTAATCGAACCGGGGTTGCTAGCTTGCCAATTTTATTTCTAAGATAGAAGATTGCTCTCACGGCTACCATCCCAGTTCACTCCATAAACGATGTCTCACTTCAGGAGCAGCATCTTGATGGACTTGGTGTACTCCGGTGTCACCAACCTGGCAAAATAGAGCCCCGAGGCGAGGGCACGGCCAGCCCGATCGCGGCCATCCCACAGCACTTGATGATACCCCGAATCCAAGTGCTCCTGCCTTAATATTATGGCTTCACGGCCCAGTAGGTCGTAGACCGCGAGGTACACCTTCGTGGCTTTGGGTAGCTCGAAGCGGATGGTTGTGGTTGGATTGAACGGGTTAGGATAGTTCTGGTGGAGAGCAAACTCTTTGGGCACTAAATTTTCAATTTCGATCCGGACCTGCCCCGCCTCAAACGGAATGCCATCCAGACCTCGCAGGGCATAGTCCAGAGTGAGCAGCTCAGGCTGGTCCCGTTCCAACCTGAAACTGAAAGTAGCCACCGGCAGATTTTTCACATTTGCACGCTCTATGATGCCCAATCCAGCTAGAGCAAAGAGAGCCTGATTGCTATCCGGGTGGATCTCGGTGAACAGCGGCGAATCCGTGTAGAACTGCCGGAGGTATCCTCCGTCGTCTATCGCCATCAGGGGAAGGGCGTCCCGCGAGTAGGAGAGAAAACCATCGACCATCATCAGGTCTTTGGGTTTAGACACGAATAGGTCCACCTGAATAAGCCCATCCCACCGCCACAAGTCTTGCGGCACCCGTCGAACCAATCTGACTAGGGGTTTATCAGGCGTGAATTTGGCCAAGCTGGGTGGGGATGTGGGGAAACCGTTGTTTGCGAATGAATAATCCCACATCAGTGCAAATACCATGAGGTCTTCAAAATCAATGACCCCGATGACACGGTTCGGCAAGAGATCCAGATAGGGAACCTCGCCGCTGGCGGGGCCAATCTCAAATTTCGTGTCCTGGGGGTCCTCATTCCATTTGGCACTAAAGAGAGCATAGTCGTCCGTATTAATGAGCAAATCGCCCGTATAGTCACCGAGGTAGTTTAGGATCGTGATAGTATCAATCAGCGCGGTGTCGCCCGGGTCGAGATCATACGACATGAGCCGAAATCGTCCCGTGCCAAAAAGCCTTTGAAAACCGAGGTCACTGAAAACATCCCAGATCAGGGCATTGGTATATTGACCGGGAAGGATTATCCCCAGGGAATCGAGCGGTGTGTAATCATGCCATTCATTATCAGCATAGAATTGTCCTTTCACCATCAGTGTATCTGATTCAGCATCGTCCAAAGTAAATGGAATAGTCATGCGCATCGTTACAGGATCGGGGTCGTAGGGTCCAACGGATTTAAACGTGGGTGGAAGGTTATTGTCCAATCGGAACTCAATGGTGGAATCGAGAAGTCCCGCAACACCGTTGTCTGACGGTGTGACCCTGATCCGCGCGGCAGTCCCTTCGAATCCGGGGAAATCCTCCCTGGAGAGCCAGACGAAATAATCCTGATAGTTGCTGGAATCAATGCCGGTGAGCTTGGGGGGATCAGTCGGGACATCCAGCTGCCAACCCGAACTGGTATCATTGCGACTCTCCACCAGCAAGTCAACCGGGTTGCCGGCCGGGTTTATAATCGTATAATAGATCCTCACACTATCGGTCTGTTCACCCACGAGAGAGTCTGATTCGAGAAACACAACCGTCAGGAGGTTATCCAGCTGGAACGTGATGGTATCTGCCGTCCCGATGTCGTTATCCGCCGGGATGGCCCGGAATTGGACCTGGCCGTGATAGCCAATCGTATCCACGAACGACAGCCAGACGAAGGAACTGTCATATTGGCTGGAATCGATGCCGGAGCGAGGACCACCCGCGATGGTCGCCGGCAACCATGCCAGTGAATCCGCCGAACCAAGACGATACTCAAAGATGGAGAGACTCAGCGTGTCGAATTCAGCATCGGCGAGCTGGTAGACGATGGATACGCTGTCCGTCTGGATGCCGTCCAACGGCGTCAGCACGATGAGCGGAAGCTCATTATTGTCAATATGAATGGAGTCAAGTACCATGGGCGCACCGAAATTCTGGCCGTCCCAGGGCCTCACCCGCAGCCTGACGTTGGCGAAATCGTGGCTCCATAGATTCGTATCCAGGCTGGTATGCCAGGTAAAACTATCGATGTATTGTGTCGGAGGTAGGGCGTTCATATTTTCACAGGTAAAGCAGGTGTCCCAATTGACTCCGCCGTCACGGGAGTATTCTGCCACCAGATCCAGGGTGTCCTGTTCATCATCATCCAACGAAAACGAAACGATAATGTCACCCGTGAATTCAGTGTCCGCCACGCTCAACGAGTCAATGGAGGGAACGCCAATTTGATCCACTAGGATGGTAACGATTCCTGCAAATCCCGTGTCGTTGTCCACTGGAGTTATTCGAAATTCCACAAAGCCCGCGAAGGATACCAGATTGCTGTCGGACAGCCATATGAGTGAATCTTGATAGGTGGTGATACCAGTTGTAGCGCTATCCACCGTAGCATCTTGCCAGACGGTATCGGTATCAGAAGTTTTCCTGAATTGGGTGATGAGATCCACGGAATCATTCTCTAGATCTACCAAGGTATATCTGATGGTGATGTTCCCGCGGTGTTCACCACTGTCCACAATCAGCGTATCTACATATGGGAGCTGGTTATTATCCACATGGAAGACGATGGTGTCCCCAAGACCTGTATCCTGATCGGCGGGGATCAGCCTGACCCAAACATCCAGGATGTCCTCTCCAGCCAAATTGCTATCACTGCGCCACCACAGCGTATCTTGATAGCCTGCCGACACAATGCCTGTTGAATCCTCGGTAAAATTCGGCACTCCCCACGTTCCGCCGCTATTGGTGGAATAACGCAGCTCCAAACTCAGCGTGTCAGATTCGCGGTCGACCAGGTCGAGAACAAGGGCGATGTTACCCATTTGCTCCGTATCAAACGGTATCAGTACACCCTGGGGACCGCCCCGGGGTATATCATTATTATCCAGGTGAAAGTCGATGGTGGAATCAACAGCGCTACTATCCCAGCCATCCGTAGCGAAAATGGATATTCTTGAAATTATGTCCACACTGTCGGCTCCGATGCGGGAATTCCATCTAATGCTATGAAATTCAGGTCCCGGGCTCAAGTTGCTTGTTTCCCCCACCAGGCTGGCTACAAACGAATCGGGGCCTACCCAATAGATCCCTTTGATCGTGAGCAAATCATTGGTCGCATCTGTCAACCGGACGTTCAGCAACACTTCGCCGCTATACTCCTCCATCGCAGTATCCAGGAGTACCTCCACGGTATGATTCTGATAGTTATCCAGGGTAAAGGCGACGCTATCCGCGATGCCGGCTTGCGGGCCCATAAAGGGAGTGATCCGCAACCAGGCCGAGGTCTCCTGATCGACTACGTTGTCGAACGACAGCCATATCAAGGAACCCCGGTACTGAGAGGTATCCAGGCCGGTGGTATCGCCTACAATAGCTGCCCCTTGCCAATTGATGCTGTCACCGATGGAATATTCGACCCATAGATTAACGCTGCTATCGCGGAGATCAGTAATCTCGAATGTGACCGCAACGCTGTCGTGCTGCTCTCCCGGATTGCTCAGCGTGATATTGATGGTCGTTGAGTCAGTAAGCTGGTTTGCGAACAGCGCTACGGTACCACCCGTCGCGTTGGTCACGGCCAAGTCAACGGCGCCAACAGCGTTGATGTCCAACGCGGTCACATCGGTGGGCAGAAATCCGAGGTCTACCACGTCACCAGCTGTATAGGTACCCAGGCCATCATTCAAATACGTATAGAGAGAATTGTTTGCAGCTACGACCACGAGATCAGGGTAGCCATCGGCGTTCAAGTCGCTGCCCAGAAGCGCGTTTGGAGTGGCAACGACTGCAATATCACCAACGGTACCAGAAAAATCGCCGGCGCCATCATTCGTCAGCAGGGAAATATTATTGGAACCCTCATTGGCCGTGGCCAAATCAGGCCAGCCGTCCGAATTGAAATCGAGAACGACCAGGTCCACAGGATTCGATCCAGCGGTGTAAATGGCAGCGGGTCCGAACAGGCCTCCACCCTGATTGAGGAACCGCACCACATTATTGCTGACCGTGGCCACCGAAATAACCAGGTCGAGATGGCCGTCTCGATTTAAATCTCGCATCCGGATACTGGAGGGAACGCCGCTAATGAGCAAGATCGTATCCGAACTTCCGAAGCTTCCGGTCCCGGAATTCAGGAAGATGGAAATGCTTCTCGCGCCTTCATCTGCCGTCACCAGATCGAGGTAACCGTCGTTGTTCAGATCGCCCAACGCGCCTCCTCCGGGTCCGATGCCCGTGAGGATGGTGTCATTAGGGGTGAACGAGAACCCGCCCAGATTCTTCCAGACAACAACCGAATTGTTGCTATTGTTGATGGAAAGAATATCCATCAAACCATCATTATGCACGTCACCCAGTAAGGCATTTTCTAGTCCGATCCCGACAACAAGCGGGGCGCGCAGTACAAATCCACTTGGCGCAGCGTTTTCCAGGACCTGAATGACGCCCGTCCCGCTGACAACGACGACAAGATCACTGAGGCCGTCACCGTCCAAGTCCCCCGTGGCAGCGACGGCTGGAGTCGGGCCAACTGCATATGTGCTGTCAGATAGGAAATTTGCTTCGCCGAAAAGACTGTGGACCGAGAACTGAAAGTGATAGCCACCAACAAGCGGAGTTCCATTGGCAGACCGTATCCCTTGCGTAAGGGAAACCCGCACGTCCTCGCCTAACGCGAATCCGGTTGTGGGTTGGAATTCTACCGTCCTCGGTCCGTGAGTGAAAACGCCCCCTGCATGAATTCCGGATATGGAACCCCAGACAAAAAACGTGGAGTCGGCGAAAGTGCTTATATCCATATCTGCGCTGAAGGAAATACCAATACTCGTGGCAGCGATTGCCCTGGTTTCTTCGGAACGGGGTGTAGTGGCAACAACAGCCGGTGCTCCGATACCTTGAAGAGTGATCTGAACAGTAGGCTCGTTCGGATCATTGCTGAAGATCGACAGGGTATCGGTATATGAGATGACCCCACTTGGGCTGAACGTGACCGTCACAACGAGCGTGTCCCCGGAAAACAAGGCTCCCGAGGATGGATCGGCGGTGAATTCCGGCAAGGAGGTCATCAGGCTTGATATCTCAAGGGTATCCGGCCCGCCATCATTGAATATGGAGAACGACAACGATGCTTGGGAGCCGGTCTTGACTAATCCGAAGGAAAGCGTGTCGTCACTTATTGCGATGCTGGCCTCACGGTTCCTGAGAATCGAGACATTATTGGAACCGGTATTCGCGGTGGACAAATCCAGGTCTCCATCCCCGTCCCAGTCCCCCGCAATGACCTGAAGAGGTCCGTCTCCCACGGCTTGACTGCTTGTCAGGGCAAACCCCCCGCTCCCGTCATTCTTGAGGTTGGATATGCTATTGTCAGCAAAGTTGGCTACGGCCAGGTCCAGATCGCCGTCTCCGTCAAAATCTCCCGCCACCACTGAAGCAGGGCTCGCGCCAACCGCTAGCGTAGCCGATACGATGAAGGTCCCGCTACCGTCGTTGGTGAGGATGGAAACGGTGGCGGATATGGAATTGGCTACGGCCAAATCCAGATCGCCATCCCCGTCCCAGTCACCGAAGCCGATCGAACGGGGGCCCGATCCGACAGTGGGCGTCGCGGTCCGGGTGAAGACTCCGGCTCCGTCGTTCATAAGGATCGAGACCTGGTCAGAGCCCGAGTCCGCCACTGCGAAATCGGGCAACCCGTCTCCGTCCCAATCACCGGACGTCACGGCGTGGGGGCTCAATCCAACCCCCACGGCTGTGCGGGTGAATATCCCGATGCCGTCATATAAAAGGATAGAGAGGCTGTCAGAGCCTGCGTCCGCGGTAACTAGGTCCAATTTTCCATCGCCGTTCCAATCGCCCGCAATCATGGCAACTGGGTTACTGCCCACCTCTACCGTGCTTGCAATACTGAAACCGTCCGTGGGATTGCCC